>JAYEKW010000065.1 GCA_034716895.1 Candidatus Neomarinimicrobiota bacterium | reverse complement strand
TTTCTTCCCTTTGTAGAGAATATGATCTGATACAATATTTGGGTGTAGGTTGACAGGGTTAAACTCCTCCAGAGTTTGTTCTATTTCTTGATTATGAATACTACGGGTTGCACCCGTAGCTATTCGTATTTAATCCCTCCGGGATTGTTATATGCCTGGTAAATATTCCTAACATCGTTTGCCCACACAATTTTTCTTGCTATGGTTCCAGGTACGCATTTAGGGGAAGAACCTTTTTTTAATTCAATTTGCTTTAGTTAAACTCATTTTCAGGAGAGCAAAGTGAACCCAAACTGGTTTTGAAACTTATTTGAGCTCTCTACACTCGATTGAAAACCAGTTTCGTTAGTCCGTTTCGACCATCTCCAGGTTGGCCCTTGGAATCGTCATGACATCATCATCAATCTTGATCTCTGCCACCCGAACCATGGTCTCAGATTCCATCTTATGCAGGGGTGCAGGTAGTGAAACGACTGTTCCGATGCGACCAAAGTAAGGTGCCCGGATGACCCGAACCAGACTACCAGCCTGAATACCTTCATTAACTTTAGCGACATGGGCATCACCCTTTAAGTCTTCATGGGCTAAAGGAATGACAATCTCAGGCCGGATAACACCCGCCCGAATTTGAGTGGCACCATTGATGGATGTGAATTTTCCTGCATGACGTTTCAACAAATCAAAGGTCCGTGATCCCATTCTGATCTCACCATAACCTTCTGTTAGAACCAATGAGGTTACCAGATCTTCTGATCCTGTGATAGCGACACCCAGGGTGTAGCCCAAAATCTCTTCCAGGTCAAAATAATTGAAGCCACCAACAACCACACCAGCCACTTTCATAGCCAGAGCTTTTTTGTAGGCTGCCAAACTTAAGAATGATCCACCGACCAATACTTTCCCGGCATGTTCAGCTTTGATCATATCAGCGGTTAACTCATCCTCACGGGTATCTGTCAGAATAGCCAACTCGCCTCTGCTCTCACCACCAATTCCGAAGATACCTTGGATGAAGACAGCATCAGCTTCAATCACTACCCCCTCTTCTGGGATAACCTCGGCAACCGTACCACTCATATAGGCATCAATTTCCACTGGAATGGGTGCATCACGGAGTACAACCTGACCGGTTACAGGCGAGATTGCTTCCAGGGTGCAATCAATAGGTGCTATAACACTTGATTTAAAAAAGCCGAACAAACCCTTGGTCTCGGCCATCATATCGCCTTTTTTCAGCTTATCCCCAGGTTGTTTCAACATAACATCTTTGACATCCGTAGGATCAATATTCAATGTATTCGCCACATTCAGCATCTGGACATTCCCAGGTAAATGCGTGCGCGCTACAATATCGTCAGGATCGACATGGGCATCTTTTTCTACCAATACATCCCCCTTTAGAGGCAGGATGCGATCTTTATCAACTTTTGCTTCGTGAAGGACTTTTAGTCCCGGGGTATATGCATGAGCCATAATCTATGCTCCTCCCAATGCTTTGGTATCGGGGTATTCATTGGTCGCTTTGGACCATTTCCTCAAATTCTCAATTCTGGTTGATTTCTCATGGCTGAGTTCGAAAGGACGTCCCCGACCGTCAAAAATCAGGCCTACCGTACCGCCAAAGATATCAGTGTTCAAAACCTCGCCTTTACCTTTCCCGATATTCATGTTCTTACCAGGAATCAGTTTAGCTTTAATAGCAGTATATGGAGCTGGGATGACGATGATCTCACCGTATTTCAATTCCACAACTTGTTTGCCTGTTTCCGGCAGATCAAACTCAGCTGTCAATAAGGTCTGGCCCGGTTTCGTTTTGCCAATGGGAGCCAAACAGGTGCCCAAGCGGATCAAACAGTCATTTTCAAAAACTTCAACAGCAGCAGTACGAGCACTCTCTGCCATATCACTATTCTCGATATTGGCCATGACACCTAATTGGGGCATCATAAAGATCGAATCAACAGCGAGTTGGGTGATACCTTCAGGTACGAAGGCATCGATCATCATCCGCATGGCTTGTTCTCGACGGGGAGCGTGTGACAGAACACCACCGGAACCCACCAGGAGGTCCAGGTCCATCATATTGACCAGGGTCTCGCCTGAGTCGGATTGATCAAAAGCATCCGAGATGGTTCGTTCCTGCTGCACACCTTTCAGCTTGACAGCGAAAGACTTGTGCTGGATAAATGACAAGCGCAAAGCCTCGCGAGCGATGGCCTGTTCAATAATCAATTCTTCCATAGACTGGGGAACTGTGGTGGGTCGAATCATCTTGTTGCCAATACGATTGGTGAGCTCACCTTCATCAATATTAATGGGTACCCAACGGAGGACATTCTCCAGAGTTGCTTCAGCCAGGACATTGCAGACTGAATAGCTCATGCCCAGGTTAGCACTCACTGTCCGATTGAATTGCCCTTCAAAAACTGAGAAGATATCAGTGGTTGCACCCCCAATATCAACGCCAACTACTGAAATATTTTCTTTCTTGGCAACCATCTCGATCAAGGAGCCAACCGCACCCGGAGTGGGCATAATAGGTGCATCGGTCCAGGACATCAGTTTTTTATAGCCTGGAGCTTGGGCCATGACATGTTCCATGAATAGATCATGAATTTTATCACGGGCTGGTCCCAGATTTTCAATTTCCAGTACGGGACGAATATTTTCAATGATATCAAGATCAGTTATTTCTCCAAGAGTATCTTCAATATTCTTCTGAGCTTTATCATTGCCGGCATAAATAACCGGTAACTTATAATTTTGACCAAGACGTGGTTTAGGATTGGCTGCAGCTAAAACCTCTGCTAATTCCACAACATGGGAAACAGTGCCACCATTGATTCCACCTGACAACAGAATCATATCCGGACGCAGTTGACGAATTCGTTCTATTTTCTGGTGAGGAAGTCTACCATCATTTGAGGCCAGAACATCCATAACAATAGATCCAGCACCCAGAGCAGCTCGTTCGGCACTTTCACCAGTCATGGCTTTAACCACACCGGCAACCATCATCTGGAGGCCACCTCCAGCGGAGGAAGTCGATACATATACATCTACGCCGGTATTCTTGTCTTTCATGGGATGAATGATCTGATCACCATCCAGGATCTTCAGACCGGAAAGCTCTTCAACTTCCATAATAGCGTTCAAAACACCTTTGGTCACATCTTCAAAGGGGGCCTCCACTGTTGTAGGAGCTTCCCCTCTTGTCTTTAAACGATATCCCTGGTCGGTTAATTCGATCAGAATTGCCTTGGTTGTGGTTGAGCCGCAATCAGTTGCCAGGATCGTCTTGAGTTCTTTACCAGCCACTTTATTGTCCTTCATTTATTATTGGGCCACAGGTTAACACAGATGTTCACGGATGCTATTTTTTATAACAACAGCCAGGTTAAATCTTTGCAACTGGGCTTAATACACAAATCTTTTAAATTCAACTTTGATGGCGTCGCAAAAAGTCCGACTTACCGCGTCCTTGCATTTTTTCAAGACTTTGAACTACCATCTGGAAAGATCATAATTTTTCAGAATGTTTTTGTCTCTGGTTATTAAGAGATTCTCGTTCACTGCGGCATTTGCTACAATAATACGATCAAAAGGATCCCGGGTCCAGGACAGATCAAGAGTACCCATAACGATGTCGTTGAAATTCTTGTCACACACTTCCAGACCAATTCTATTTGAAAGATCAGCAATAATTTCATTTGCCGTATCTGTAATACGCTCAATTTCATATAGATATTGCAACTCCAGTCTCACTATAGCTGATATATATGGATCATTCGCGTTGATCAAATCAATTGATCGCTTACTCAGTTTTTCAATTTCTCCAGCATACAGCCATACAACTATATGTGTATCAAGGTAAATCAAGACTTAACTCTTTTTCCCAACTGACACCAGCGAGATCATCAGAATCACCATTAATAACACCATCCCGTGAAATGAGGTTCTTTAGTTTATCTACCTTTCCAATCGGTACAATTCTAAGCTTCTCGCCCCCTTTATTTACTTCAATCGGAATTCCAGTACTCAAAATTTCATCAAGGAGATTGTATATATTACTTCTTAATTCTGTTGGCGTTATGGTCTTCATAAATATTCCTCCTCTAATATGAACGTACTTGTCATATACTCAATACGTACATCATACAAAAAGTTGATATCTTATGCAAGGTGCAATCCCAATCCAAAATCATTGTTTAAGCCGAGGATCAAGGGCATCCCGCAATCCCTCACCTACCAGATTATAAACGGTTACTGTAATAAAAATCGCCAGACCCGGGAAAGTAGTCAACCACCACCCAGTAGGCAACATATCTCGGGCACTACTCAACAGTGATCCCCAGGTGGCCTGTTCAGGTGGTGCTCCAAAACCCAGGAAACTTAAACCGGATTCAATGAGAATGGCTGCAGCTACCCCAAACGTTGCTGTCACCAAAACCGGTGTCAAAGTATTCGGTAAAACGTGTCGGAATATTGTCCTGAAGTCCCTGTATCCCAGCGCTTTAGCAGCTACCACATAATCCTCATTCTTAACTTTAAGAAACTCACCGCGTGTGAAACGAGCCACACCTGTCCAGCCAGTTAATCCCAGAATCACCATGATATTAAGAATGGACTGGGTTTCCATAACCGCTACAATGGTGATGATCAGGAACATACGGGGAAAGGTTATCATGATCTCGATCAGTCGCTGGATGACAATATCGATGATACCACCGTAGAAACCGGCCAGCGCTCCCAGGAATACCCCAATAATCACATAGATCGCCACTGCTACAAATCCCACCAATAGACTGACCCTGGCTCCGTGGATCATCTGAGAGAGGACATCCCGACCCAATTCATCAGTACCAAAAGGATGAGCCATACTGGGCGGTTGAAGCTTAACCTTCAAATTATACTCATTGGCCGAGTATGGGATCGGCGGATAAATAGCCCAGTCCCCTGCCGCATAATCAGCTTCCAATATTTTAAATTGCTGACTTTTAAATTCATCCTGCCAGTTCATACCCAGCCAATTCACACCATATTCACGAGCGATGGGAAAATAGGTCTTCCCCTGATAATGCATGACAATGGGCTTATCGTTGGCCAGAAAATCAGCAAAAATAAATATAAACAGCAATACATAAATGATGTGCAGAGAGATCACGGCTAGCTTGTTCTTGTTGAATTGCGACGCAACGATCTGAGTGTAGGTACGAGCTGGAGCCATCTGCCTCATCAGTTTTTCTCCTCAAAGGTAATGCGAGGATCAACCAAAGCGTACAGCAGATCAGATAACAGGATACCAAACAGGGTCAACATGGCACTGATGGTGGTCACAGCCATAATAATTGGATAATCTCTAAAGAGTACGGCATTGAAGCTCAGTTGTCCCATACCAGGAATGGAAAAAATCGATTCAATAATGATCGATCCGGAGATCGCCAGAGGCAGCAAATTTGCCAACATGGTGATAATGGGAATCAGGGAGTTCCGCAAAGCATGTTTATAGGTCACAACCCGTTCGCTCAAACCCTTGGCCCGGGCAGTCCGGATATAATCCTGGCGAATGACCTCCAGCATGGATCCGCGCATATAGCGGGAAAGCGCTGAGAAACTACCGTAGGTCCAGATAATAAGGGGTAAAGCTACATGATGAGCCAGATCCTTTAAATAATCCCAGGTGCCCAGCTCTTCCGCCCCCAGACTGTGCAAACCGGAAACCGGGAAAATATCTAGAAAATCCCCACCACCGAGAAACACAATGGCCATGGTGGCCACCCAGAAGTTGGGTAGTGAATACAAGATAAAGAGGATCACCGTTGTGACCTTATCACCCGTTGTATATTGGTGGGTGGCTGAATAAATACCCAGTGGAATAGCGATCATATAGGCCAGGATAAATGATATGAAGGTGAATATGAGAGAAACCGGGACACTCTCTTTGATATGATCCCAAACCGGACGATTATCTTTGATGGAATTGCCAAAATCCAGCAACATCATCCGCACCAGCCAACGCGGGTACTGGGCTTCAGTAAAGATCATCTTGAACTTCTGAACACCAGTGTAAATATATTGATCTTTGGCAGCCTGCCGGGAGACACCGGTTGAATCAATCCCACCATACCACCAGTTATTGACATACTCCAGTTGCTTTTCCAGGCTCATCAGGGAGCTAATACTGAGTTTCTGTTTGATGGTCAGTATATCCAGGACAACATTCGTTTCCACTTCACCAAGCGTATTACTCTCCAATAGCCCAACCAGGAATGGGACAGCAACCTCATCAGCCTGCTTCAGCGGTTCGATAATATCATCGTATTGACGACCACTAAGGGGCTTACCAGCACTCAAGTATTCTTTTACTTCGATCCAATTATCTTCATAATTATAGATGGTAAAATTCAGCATAAGGGGCTTATCCAGCCCATAAATCTCACGGGTTTGCTCAATGACCTGTTTGGCCATGTTCTGGTCGGATGACATCCCGGTCTGCTGATCACCCATTTTAAAGGCCGTGGGATCGCCGGGTGCCAGCTTAATGATGATAAACGTGATAATAGATATCCCAAACAAGGTGGGAAAGATCAACAGAATCCGTTTCAGGAAATAGCGCCACATCAGATGGGGCTCCCCAGGGAAGCAGAGCTTCTCCACCAACTATACATCTTATAACCCGGTCTGATGGGGATCCATTTGGCACCCCGGAATTCTTTCAGATACGCAGCAGGATCACGCTGGGCAAACATAAAGGTGTAGGGTTGTTCATCGTGGAGAATTTCCTGGAGCCGATGGTACATGGCATTACGCTTTTCTTTATCCATCTCAAAACGAGCATGATCAAGAATCGAATCCGCTTCGGCATGGCGAAATCCAATATAGTTGGAACCGCGATCACCAATATTATCAGAATGCCAGATCTGGTAGGGATCAGCTTCCAGCCCACCGATCCACAGCAGCGAGACAACATCAAACTGACGATCCCTTAGATTTTCCACATAGACGGACCATTCGAGCTGACGAATATTTACGACGATCCCAACCTTACGTAAATCCTCTTTGAGCATGAGTGCCAGGTACTTAGAGCTGGTTGATCCAGCAGAAATAGAAAAAGTGAAGTTAAAATCGACACCATCTTTATCGCGAATGCCATCACCATCATGATCGATCCAACCGGCTGCTTCGATCAATTCAACCGCTCTGATGGGATCAAAGGGCCAGCGTTCAATATTGTGATTGTATTGTTCACCATAAATGTAAAAAGGACCGATGGTTGGAATACCCATGCCATAGGCGATGTATTTATTATAGGCTTCCCGGTCAATGAGCATGGTCATGGCCTGGCGCACCCGTTTATCCTTAAAATATGGTTTATCATTATTCCAACCGATGTAACTATAAGCCGGAACGACATAAGAGACCTTTTGATAATTTTTCAGAAATTCTGCTGAATTGGTCTGTTCAAAATATTGGATGGCCCGCATGCGGGGAATAAAATCAATCTCACCAGCCTTGAGTGCGATCAATCTGGCAGTGGCATCCTGAACCACCTTAATAATGATCTTATCCAGGTAGCCGCCCCTGTCACTAAATCCTTTGATGTAGGTGTCATCAGCACCCCAGTAGTCATCGTTGCGAATCAGGGACATATAGTCACCGGTGATCCACTTACCAAATTTGAAGGGACCAGAGCCAACAATTGGTTCGGCATCCTCACCTACTGGTCTCCCCTGAGAATGGGTATTAAAAGCTTCGGCAAATTCTTTGATAGCAGCTTCTTCGCGGGTGATGGTGGGATTGAGCAGATCAGCAAGGGTAAAGCGATCCATCAAACTCCGGGGATCCCAGATATGTTTTGGCATGATGGCGAAGCCACCCAGGATCTCCTGATTCCTGAAATAGGTCTCAGAACTGGTGACGGAAAAGATGTAGGGACCCTCTGTATGGGCTTCCACAACCTTGGAAAAGGAAGTTCTCTGGGGAGCTGCATCTACAAATGGATTGAGGATCGCCTTGATCGAGAACAATACATCATCTGCTGTAAGTGGCTGACCATCATGCCAGTATGTATTTTCTCTCAACTTGAAAGTAAAGGTCATTCCATCTTCACTGATGGTAAAGCTCTCAGCTAGAACAGGCCGATCATACTGCCAGGTCTCAAAATCATAGTCAAGTAATGGTTCGTAGATATAGTCCAGAAAACGGGTTGCTGCAGCTGAGGTAGAAGTATAATAATTCAGATTTTCCGGTTCGGCTGAGATCGCCATGACCATGGTTCCACCGGTTTCAGGTGACAGATCGCCGGGACTGCTCTCAAAAATTGTGGCATCCTCTGCCAATTCCACCCGAATACCACCAGCATCTCCCAGCGGTTCATCGCTAATTTCTGCAATACTTCGGTCACCAATGTTTGTATAAATGATCAGCAGGATCAGGATGATGAATTGGATCAGAAAGGATTTTTTCACTTATAAACCGACAACCAGACTTAAATACAGATAGCTGAGGGGTGCAGCAAACAGAATGGAATCGAGACGGTCCCAGGCGCCCCCATGTCCTGGCAGCAGGTTGGATGAATCTTTCACACCCACATCCCGTTTGACCAGTGACTCGGCAAAATCACCTGCCTGTCCGGCCACACCGGTAATCAGTCCCAGCACCATGGCATCGAAATAATCAAGACCCGGCAGCCAGCCGGCTTTTACGATCAGAACCAGGGCAATCAGTGATCCCAGTAAACCGGCAATTGACCCTTCCCAACTCTTATTGGGGCTAACTCGGGGAAATATCTTGTGCTTGCCGATGGCTGAGCCGACAAAATAAGCCGATGTATCACAGGTCCAGACACCGATAAATACAGTGAGAACAGCAACCCCACCCAGGTGACCCCCACTACCTGTATAGCCCAATTGTTGCAGCTTAATAAAGTAGGCCATGGCCAGCGCCACAAATCCTGCTCCAAAATAGGTGACAGAGATATTTTCCAGGACGTGTGCTTTTTTACGAAACATTTCCACGATCAATAACAAGAGTACGCACATAATGAGGATAGGTCCCAGAAAATGCCCTTGATTTAACAGTTGGTCAGCCACCAGAGTCAGATACAGGGGAAACCCCAGCCAGATATTCGGATCTGTTCCATTGGGTCGGGAGATCCTATAAACCTCCCCCAGAATAAGAATTCCGGCGATGGTGAAAAAGATCATAAATAGTTCATAGGTGTACAGGGTGAAACCGATGAGGGTCGGAATTCCGATGATGGTTACGGGAGCACGTTTTATGACATTCTTCAGTGACATATTTAAGCCTTGAAGCTATTGGCAGAGCCCCTTATCGCCAACACCTTTCGGTTAGGGGTGATAGAAATGAATAGGGTGGGATTATTATTTTTTTGACCCCAGCTCCCGTTCCTTATCCCCCTCTTTGGGCTCTTTGTGTTGCTGACGGTCTTCAGCGGCATCCTGTTGTCCAGACCCATCCTCAGGTACCTCGGTCACCGTCTCTTCAGCAACTACCGCTTCCTGTTTAAGTATTCTCAAACGGGCTTGAGCGGTAAGAGCCAAGGGATCATCGGGAAAATGTTCCACAACGTAGATATAGGCAGCCAGCGCCTCATCACGATCATACAGAAAATGATCATGAAGCCAGGCATGATTGAAGCTGGACTTGGCTCGCAACCCACGAGAAACGGTAGAATCTTCTCGTATGGTTAAATATTGCTGGCTGGCGGCGGCATACTGTCCATTATCGAACAGAACGGCGATCTGAAGGTAACGCTCCTGGTCAGGATCAATTTCTGGAAGCTGAGCTTGAGATTCGTCCATGATGGTGGCATAGTAATCCGGATAACTCGTACTGATGCGATCCAGCACTTGTCGACCAGCCCCCGGATCTCCTTTGATAGATTCAAGAGCATAATACTGCATATAGGCCGAGCGATGCTTGAGGGTTGAATCACTACTGCTGACTTCCAGAGCACTCAGGATCTCAATTGTAGTATCCACTCTGGCAAATTCAAACAGCATGTATTCAGCTAGAGAATATCGGTTCTCATCAATACTCTTAAAGATGCGGATGGAATCCTCATAACTCACTGCCACAATCTCATCAGGAGTTTTTTGTTTGCTCCGACTAGCCGGTTCTTCCTGATCATCAGGATTTCCCGGTCTTGCGTTCCGTGAGCGACCTCGTGATTTTGCACTGCGACTGCCACGACCCTTGGCAGTGCTTTTCTTCTTCTCTTTCACCAGGGCTGGAAGACCAGCCAATTGTCTCTGCAAATTGATGTGATCCAGTTGAATCTTCTCATAACGGTCGATCTGTTTCGTTCGTTGAGTTCCTTTCCCAACAAACGGGGATCGCACAGATTGAGACTTGATATCTGCGTAGGCCGCTCGGGCAGCCTTATAGTCAAATTTTCGTGTTAAATACAGCTCTCCCAGGACATAATCTGCCTCGGCAGCCACTTCCTTCCTGGTGTAATCCTCAAGGATGCTATTCAACTTTGATTCAGCCCGGTCTTCTTCGCCAATAACCAGGTACAGTTTTCCAAGCTCCACTTCCAGTTGACCCCGGATCTCAACAAATTTATCGCTGAGAAGCATTTCCTTGATCATTTCAACTGCATCTTCATCCCGGTTCAAAGCTTTCAGCATGGCGGTTTGACGAATGATTGCTTCAACTTTCAATGATTCTGAAGGCCGATATTTGGCAACAGATCGAAACGCTTGCAGAGCGCCCTCATGATCCACCTGATTTTCACGCATGCGACCAATCTGAAACTGTGCCTGAGCCTTGGTGAATCCATCTGGAGAACGATCAATAACCTGCCTGAGGTAAGTTTCCGCCAGAGCCAGGCTATCCTGTTTCACAGCGATCTCGCCCATAAGCAGCAAAGCATCTGCCTGCAAACCGCGACTAGCTTTCCCCTTTGTGATCCGCGAGGCTTCGTAGCGAGCCATTTCCAGATCCCCCAGTTGAACCAGACAGCGACCGATCCAGAGGGGAACTTCCCGGGCATAGGGGGATGAAGCATAATTCAGTGCGAGATCATCGAAATATCTTTTTGCCAGTGTATAATCACCCTTGTAGTAATACGACTTGCCGATAAGGAACTGGGCATCATCCCGATACTTACTCTCAGGATACCGTTGCAGCAGCTTTTTGGACTTCTCAATGGCTTTTGAGTAAAGATTGATTTCTTCCCGGCTCACCTTCTCGGCCTGATTCTCCCGGGTCAGCTTTTGGGCTTCGACAAAATACTCTTCCGCATTGTAAAAGGTATTGTAATAGGCACAGGACTGTATTCCCAGCGTGATAGCTAATAGAGCGAGCAGACTGACTCTTGAAATTGAATACTGACTTAAAAGTTTGTGTGTGTGTGAGTTATTGAGTTTCATGGGTTCTTGGGTTCTTGGGTTCTTGGGTTCTTGGGTTCTTGGGTTATTGGGTTTTGTGAGTTTCATGAGTTTTCATCTGTGTAAATTAATGATCTCAGGGGCATAAGGTCGGTGCGAAAGGATCATATTATGAAAGTGCAGCATAGAATTCCTCGTATAAGTCAGGTAGAGCAACCCCTGCCGAATCCCTTATGCTGATATTCGCTCGGGTGCTGAAGGGGGTTATTTCAGGATTGATCTCAATTACAAATGCTCCATGATCCTGCGCTTCAAACGGTAACTGAGCAGCGGGATAAACCTGCGTGGAGGTTCCAACGGTGAAAAATAGTTTGCAGCGAGCCACAGCTTCATACACCTCGTTAAGCAAAGCGACAGAAAGGGATTCTCCAAACCAGACAACATCTGGTCTCAACATACCACCACAACGACAATAGTTGATCTCAGCTTCCTGATCCTGTTTCAATTCACCCATTGTTCCACATTTAAAACATTTGTGTCGATGAATGTTTCCATGCAGTTCCCAAACCGGGTCATTGCCAGCTCTGGCATGGAGACCATCAACGTTCTGGGTTATAACCACGGAATTGGGAAATAGTTTCTGAAATTGCGTAATAGCCAGGTGTCCCTTGTTTGGTTGTGCTTCACGGGCTGTCTGGCGCCGTGCGGCATACCACCCCAGCACCAGTTCTGGATCTGCCCTAAAACCTTCAGGACTGGCCAATTTCATTGGATCATATTTTGACCAATGCCCATCTGGATCACGAAAAGTGGAGATCCCACTTTCAGCTGAGATACCTGCACCAGTGAAAAACACAACTCGGCTGTTCCGCGTAAATTTATCAAATGGTATCTGGTTTCCCAACATGGCGGGCAATATAGTTGGTGATCATTTCTTTATAACAACCAATCTGCGCTAAAACTTCGACCCGGCTAACTTTTCAACTTTGACGCCTTCGCAAAAAGTACCTCTCGCACGTCTACGCTCTACAAGCTTCGCCGCACAGGCAAAGCGCGCAGAGCGTTGTATTGAGTTCATCGAAATGACGCGGAGTGTTGATATATATGGATTTAGGAGTATTCACTATATATGGTTGTATTTAATGGTTTCAGGGCACATTTCATGAATTCTCAGATACTTCTAGCGGTTTCGTCAACTTTCAAATTTCAACCACTACGCCACATGAATGCAGCGATGCATGAGCTCCCGTTGGTGTTCGATCTTTTCTGCTTCAGTCATCTTTTCAAGTTCTTCTGTGAGATGCTCATCGCCTTCATTAATCAATTGTTCACTCACATGTTCCAATATGTACTTGGGGATCAAGTCAGCATATAGCTCGGCTTCTTCTGTAAGATATTTAGCAGACTCATAACAACTGGGCGGTAAATCCGGGATATCCTCACTGGGTTTAACTTGCGATCCAATATAGCGTTTGTTAGCCAAATTGAGCGAGACATCACCGTGATCCAACCCGTAAATAATAGACTGGGTAATGCCAGCCAGCAGCAGATGGACATGGGCTGACCCATCCGCACTTCGCAACTCAATAGTCTGCCGTTTGAAAGGAGAACGATAACGATCTTTCAGACGGTGATTGATTACCGAAGCCATATCCTCACCATGCCGCCACCCCAGTGGAACTCGAATCAAAGCAGAGCGGTTGAAGTCACTCCAGAATAGGCGGGTTGGTGATTCCTGACCGGGGACCAGACGCAAATGAGAGGCAGCAATCGTATTACCAAAAGCGGTCAGGGATGGCGCATAACGCAGGAGACCTCCGATGGCCTGTTTGGCTACTGTTGAAAGCTCACCATTGGCATTGGTCATCACATTATTGTTATCCCGCAACAATTCCATGTGGAAGTGGAGTCCAGTTCCAGCATAGCCTATCTCAAGTTTTGGAGAAAACGTAGCAAGTAACCCGTACTGCTCTGCAACATTACGCACGACCCATTTTGCCAGACTCAGATAGTCAGCAGCCCATTCAATGGGAGCCGGTAGGAATTCTACTTCAAACTGTTCAGCATACTTGCCATTCAGAAACTGATCACGACTCTCAATACTTTTAATCGTCCCGACCTCAGAGTGACCATACTTCACATGACCGGTGATATCGGCAATGATCTCCAACATCTCCTTAACCATATCGATGTATTTTGAAAAAGGTCCTGAGGCGTGATAACCCGCTTGAAAAGGCATGGGGTAACGATCTTCCGGCTGGTCGCCGATCAAATAGAATTCAAGCTCACCCAAAGCCCATAGATCATAATCATGTTTTTCTCTGAGTTGCTCTGCAGCCCACATGAGGATATTATCAGGACAGAATTCGGCCAGTTTTTCGTCTTTATCCAAGAAGCGACACAGAAAGCTGATGCTTTTCTCATCGAAGGGATCCAGAAATGCTGAAGCGTATACAGGTACAACGTAAAGATCTGAGGATGCGGTACCTACCATGCCCTTGAAAAGGCTGGAACCGTCAACTCGTTCCCCTGCTGCCAGGATACGTTCGGCATAGATCATGGAATTAACTGGAATGATCAATTGCTTCAAGCGACCATCACCGGCTGTGTAGTGAAAAGTGATTCGCTTTATATCATTTTGGTGGATAAAATTCAGCAGATCGCTCCGCTGTAAATTTTTGGGACTGATTCCCAGGATGGCTGCTACTGATAAACTCATATATTACTCCATGTATTTTAGTCTAAGGTCGAAGGTCGAAAGGTCGAAAGGTTGAAGGTCGAAAAGTCGAAGGTCGAAGGTCGAAAGGTCGAAAGGTCGAAGGTCGAAGGTCGAAGGTCGAAGGTCGAAGGTCGAAGGTCGAAGGTCGAAGGTCGAAGGTCGAAGGTAAATATGTTTTGACATTGCCTACGTACAAGTTTTCTATTTTCTATTTTCTATTTTGACGCCTTCGCAAAAAGTCCCTCTCGCAGAGCGCGCAGAGACGCAAAGTGTTGATTATCATAAACATACGCTATATTTCCGTAACCTGTTAAGAATATTTTAGTTAAGTCGATATTCATGTTTTTTTAAATACTTTTTGCGGTGGCGTCTATTTTCTATTTTCTATTTTCTATTTTCTACCGGTTTTCGCTAGGCAGCTTCGACCCGGCAAGTTTTTCTATTTTCTATCTTCTATTTTCTATTTTTTTTCCACCACTCCCAAAATAAACCCGACTCACAGTCTCCCCATCGCTCACTTGAAAAGAAAGGGAATAATTGCCGGATTGTTGAATAGATGGTGTCCAGGAAAAACTACCGTTGTTATCTGACTGTTCAAATGCGGCACCTGCAGGTAAGTTGGAAACTGCCTCCCAGGTCAGAACTGATTCTGTTTCATCATAGGCATACAAGGTAAATTCCAGAAGCTCCCCTTCCCCGCCACTCCTGGCTGAAACAGGGTAAATGAAAGGAGCCCTATTTGTGTTACTATTGTCAAAGGGAAGGTCACTGGTAATATCGATGTAATCTGGACTGCTAATGCTATTCCCAAATAATGAGCTGATCAGCCCCGTGCCAGTGAGATAGACTGGATCAGGAGAGTCATTGTCCAAATGGATCAACAGCAGGGTGGCACTGTTGGTACTATACTGAGTCCCATTCCGGTTTAGCTCGAGGTCACCAGGGTCGGGTACATCAGTCAGCACACGAATCTCATCCAAAGCACCATGCAGTTGACGTTCATAACTGCCCCAATGTCGTGCACCGATATTCATGGCATTGGTTGATGCCGTCAGCTCCCAGCTTCCAGTACTGGTGCTATCCACCACATAAGGTCCCACCCACATTCGGGCAGTGCTGCCATCATAACCCACGGCAATATGGTACCAATGATCGAAGAACAGGGCGACCTGATCATGTGCCACCGAACTCAGAGTATCCTCCAGCGCATCACTATGACGAACACCAAACTTCAAAGCATAATCGCCTGTTGGGGTTACGGCATCCGGAATAATAAACCAGGAAAAAACGGTCCGTCGATCCATGATCACTTCCCAGTCCCCTGGC
>JAYEKW010000064.1:8390-15585 GCA_034716895.1 Candidatus Neomarinimicrobiota bacterium | reverse complement strand
TATGCTTATCAAAAATTATCACTCACAGATGTAAATAATACTGTTTAAAATGACCTTGTTCATAACTTTAATACTTTTCGTGACTTAGTGTCTTCGTGGCAATAATTCATGAATAATGCAGGTTATTTGCTGACATGCGTATATTTCACTTTTCTATTTACTTGTGTATATAATATGATTAATTATGTCAGGATTAAATGGAATATTTCAGATCATCAAATATTGATGGTAATATTTTCTCTCAAGAAAATCGGAAGGGGACAATATGGCGCAATCCAAAAAAGTTATTGTGATAGGATCAGGCTTTGCAGGGCAAACTGCTGCACTCTATCTGGGAGATGCTCTGGGCAAGGATCATGAAGTGACAGTCATCACCAGGACAGAAGAATTTATCTTCATTCCATCCCTGGTTTGGGTGGGAATAGATCGAATGTCTCTGGATAAGATCAAGTTCCCCCTGGCTCCGGTTTTCGAGAAATTCAACATAAATTATTTTCACGGACAGGTCACAGATATTTATCCAGATGATGAATATCTAACCGCTCTGAATGAAAAGACGGGTGAGCTTCAGAAGTTTGAGTACGACTATCTACTGAATGCAACCGGGCCAAAGCTAAATTTCGAAGGTACACCGGGTTTAGGACCCCATGCTGGTCTGACCCAATCCATTTGTACGCCGACGCATGCAATCCAATCCCGTGATCGGTACCTTGAATCTGTCAAGCGAATGCAGCAGGGCGAGAAGCAGCATTTTATTATTGGTACCGGACATGGAATGGCTACTTGTCAGGGTGCTGCCTTTGAGTATATCACCAATATTCATAAGGATCTGGAAAGAAGGGGTATTCGGGACAAAGCGACCATCAAATGGTTGTCCAACGAACCAGCTCTTGGAGATTTTGGGATCGATGGCATTTCGGTTGCCCAGGGGAAGCAGATTCGCACCTCGGAAGAATTTATCAGTACTATTTTTCAAGATTACGGAATTGATTGGCAGGTTGAGACGGCCACAAAAAGCATTGATGGAAATACCATCAATTTTGAGACACTACAGGGGCAGGAGGGTAGTGAGAAATTCGATTTTGCCATGTTAATTCCCCAATTTCTGGGTAACGGAATGATATACCACGATAAAGATGGAAACGACATTACTTCAAAAGTGGCCAATCCCGGCGGGTTTGTTTTAGTGGATGCGGTTTACGGCAAGCCCTATGATGAGCTTAAAGCGAATCCTGAATATTGGCCGGCTACTTATCAATCACCGGTTTACCCGAATATTTATGCTGCAGGGATATCTTTCGCCCCCCCAGGACCCATCAGTCGACCACAAGCCACACCTAATGGAACACCTATTGCGCCTGCTCCTCCTAGAACAGGTATGGTCTCAGGGATTATCGGTCGCCTCGTTGCCAAGAATATTATAGATAATATCAATGGCAAAGTGGCCAGTCACTCTGAAAGAATGACGGAGATGTATGCTGCCTGTATCGCTTCCATGGGTGATTCGATCTGGGATGGTTCAGCAGCAGTGATCATTGCCCATCCCATTGTCCCGGACTGGAAAAAGTACCCGGTCAGTGGTCGCGATATGTTTGTTTCCAATATGGAGATGGGACTCTCCGGAGCCTGGATGAAGCGCATGATCCACATGACATTTAACCACAAATTGCGCGGCCGAATTGGCTGGTCGCTCATACCGGAATAGGGGTTGCTCATGGAAATTACCAAAATGCAGCGTTTTCTCATGAATAATAAGCTCTTTCAATTGTATCGATTTATCGTATTGAATCTTAAAATTCTAAAAGGTGTGAATCACGCCAAACGGTCATAAACGATCACAACCTTCAGCTGACTTTAGTATCATTCCCAACCTGCTAGCGCAGAGTCCGCCCAAACTTGAGGAATTCTCAGAAAGTCAGGATTGATTTTATTGCAGGGAGATGTGTGGTTCCAGGCTGCTATTGCTGATCTCACCAACGATACTGGCTTGAATCACACCATTAGCATGCAGCTCATCTAGCAATTCTTCAGCTTCTTTTTGGAGCACGCTCATGAGCAAACCACCAGAGGTCTGGGGATCAACAGCGATCAATTCCATGATCTTCGAAACTTCTGATCCAATGGCAATACGGGGTCTGTAAAATTCCTGATTTGCCCGCAGTCCGGCTGGTACGATTTGTTTTTCAGCCCATTCCAGAGTTCCTGGTAATAGAGGCAATTGTTTCGCAAGGATTTTCGCATCCATTTCGCTGGCATCCAACATTTCCAATAAATGACCCACCAATCCGTAGCCGGTCACATCAGTCATGGCATTGATCTGGTAGTTTACTGAAACTTCGGCAGCATATTTATTGAGCTGGATCATACTTTGGATCATGGCATCAACTTGATCATTTGGGGCGATCTTTTGCTTTAAAGCAGTGGCGACAATGCCGGTTCCAAGTGCCTTGGTAAGGATCAGGACATCACCAGGTCGAGCGCCTTTATTGGATATTAATTTGTCGGGGTGCACAATTCCAGTGACGGAAAGCCCATATTTGAGTTCATCATCTTTAATGGAGTGCCCTCCAGTTAAAAGGGTACCTGATTCATCAAGTTTGTCGATTCCGCCACGCAGAATATCATGGAGGATTGAATTATCCATATCATCAACAGGAAAGCCCACAATATTCAGGGCAGTAATAGGACGAGCACCCATGGCGTAAATATCACTGAGAGCATTGGCAGCAGTGATCTGCCCGAAGATGAAGGGATCATCCACTATGGGAGTGAAAAAATCCAGGGATTGGACCATAGCGATCTCGTCACTGAGTTTATACACAGCGCTGTCATCATGATTTTCGATTCCAACCAACAGGTCGGGGTGGGTCTTTATATCCAACCCACAGAGAATATCGTCCAGGTCCCCTGGACCAATTTTCCCGGCTCAGCCAGCGGCTTTAACTTGGGCGGTCAGATTTATTTCAAGAGTTCTAATCATCAAACGAAAGTAATCAGATGTTTCTGGGCGCCAATGGCAAAAGCAGTTTTCTCCAAAGATTTTATGTTGAAATCAGACCCTAATTCGTCTATGCTTAATGATGCACAAACAAACTAAACTTCTTTGTATAATCATCCCATTGATGGTTCTCAGTTTGCTACCAGGTTGTAGCCGTAATCATTCCCAATCTGATACTGAGATCATGTACTTCATACTCATTGACCGGTTTGTAGATGGAGATTCAAGCAATAACTCTGGAGGTAATCCTGAGAGTTATCAGTCCTATGATGGGACCAACCCCGTAGCCCTTAAACATTATCAGGGTGGCGATTTGGCTGGAATCACCCAGAGTCTGGATAGCATCAGAGCCCTGGGTATCACCATGATCTGGATCTCGCCTTTCCTGGACAACTCCGATACTGATTATGTGGGTTGGTGGCCCTATCATGGGTATCATCCCATTGATTTCTACGCTGTAGATGAGCACTTCGGAACCCTGGATGATCTTAAGAATCTGGTAGCAACTGCTCACAAAAAGGGCTTGAAGATCATCTTTGACATGCCTTTCAATCAAACCGCGGCCGATCATCCCTGGATCCATGACCCCTCCAAAAAGGACTGGTATCACTGGGATAAAGATGGAAACCCCTATGAAATTACAGATTGGCAGGATCAGGAGCAGATCGAGCGTGGGGAATTGCATGGTCTGCCTGATTTGGCTCAGGAAAATCCAGAGGTAAGTCGCTATCTCTACGATGTCTCAAAATACTGGATCGAGGAAACTGGTTGTGATGGATTTCGTTTGGATGCAGTCAAACATATTCCCCTGGAATTTTGGAGTGAGTATAATAAAAAGATAAAAGCATTGGTTGGTCAGGATTTCCTCTTGCTAGGGGAGGTATTTTGGGGCGAGGCTACCCGAATTCAGCCCTATGTCGATGTTGGGTTTGACTATCTGTTTGATATTCCAGGCTACTATGCCATTCGGAATACCTTTAATAAAGGTGGCTCGCTTAAAGATTTCTCTGAATTCTACCAGACCACGGAGCAGTTGTTGGGCTCCCGCTCTTTGGCTACGCTCATCGATAATCATGATGTAGCCAGGTTCAATGTTGGTCTGGGTCGGCATGCCCGGGACAAACAAATGCTGGCTTTGGGTTGGCTCATGACCACTCCGGGTTTGCCGGTGATCTATTATGGAACCGAGCTGGGTATGCCGGGATTTGATCCAGTCAATGCTAATGGCGAGCCTCAGGATTTCCTGAATCGACACCCTTATCCTGAAAAGATCGATACCGAACAAGCTGCGTTCAGGACTCACTTTATTGATCTGACCCAACTGCGACTGCAGCACGCCGCCTTAGCCTCAGGGAAGTTTAGAGAGGTTTATCAGGATTGGTCTGTATATGCTTACCTGAGATTCCTGTTTGATGAACAATATCTGGTGATCCTGAATAACGCTTCCACAGCAGAATTTTTAACGCTACCTGAAGCTGAGGGTCTGGAGATCGATCAAACCAAACGGATCTACGGGACAGGTGTGTTGCGCCTGGAAGATCAGGAAATCTGGCTTCATTTGCCGCCTAACAGCTTGACTATTTGGCAGTTTGAGGGTTCCGTGAGCGACGATATGACCAAGCGGGTTGAATTCACCGATCGACTATCCCGGGATTATCAGATCATCCGCCTGTCCTATTACGACAAGGAGTCGAAAGTAACGCAACTGCAGATTGCCGGTGATTTCAATAATTGGATCCCCAGGGATTATTCTGGTTCTCAAACAGGTCATACCCTTTTTGTGGATATCCCGCTTAAACCGGGAGTCTATAGCTATAAACTGGTTCTGAATGGGGTTGAGTGGATTGCTGACCCCAATGCATCAGAATATTTGACTGATCCGTATGGTGGTCGGAATAGTATCCTGACAGTTGACCGGGAATGATTGTTAACCTATTATTCAGTTCCAATATGGTCGTAAAGTGTCTTCGTGAACGAACCCTTCGGCATTGTTCAGGACAGACTCCGAGAATGTGGCGATCTCAAAATTGCCACTAGACATGGAGATTTATCCATTGTAGCAGATGCGCAGATGGATTGCCACGTCGTTTCACCCCTCGCAAAGACAATGTAGGTGCTCACTCAACAACAAGGAGAATATGCATTTGGAGGTAAATAGGGTATTAATCAAGCGTGAGATCGGCTAGTTTTTTCAGATCCAGTTTGAGTTCGACATTGGCGGACAATCTTTGAACTTCCAGTAAACGTAACTTTGTCAGGCGATCAGCCTGGGCATCCTGTTCGACTTGTTCATAAATATCGGCCAGCGGTTTCGCATGGCGATATCGTTTTGAAGCCAGGATGAGCCTGACCCCATCTGATCCGGTAAGTGGACCCACCGGGGTTTTGATGGGTACGTTGACCAGGCGATGATAGTAGTCCGGGTGTTCTGAACCAGCGCCCTGAAACCAACCCAGGTCAACCAATTGGAATTCAGGAGCATCGTGGGGAAGGGTTGTTGGGTCGGTCGGGTCAAGCCCTTCGGTCAGCATTATTTTTAATTCGTTTGCTTCAGTTTGATCAGAGAATGTGAGTTCCAGGATGTTGAGACTGTCCAGTGCCAGGTATTTGCTGCTGGCGTACTGCTTATAGTGCTTTTTGATGCTGACCTCTGAGATCGGTTGAGATTCTGCTATGTAGCGGAGATACAGGTTGGCCAGGAATTGATTCCTGCGGTCATCGATCTCCCCGATAACATCAGGCCGCTGATCAAGATCACGTTTCAAACCTGCATCATGGATCAGCTCATCCCGAACCAGAAAGGCCGTGGCCTTTTTCAAATTTTCAAGCATCAACTGCCGGTTCATCTCGGGCAGTTTTTCCAGGAAATCCTTCACCGTCCAGACTGTTCCTGCAAAGCGCAGCATTTCCTCATCAAGGATGGGTTCAAATTCATTTTCAAATTTACCCAGCTCTGAATTACCCTGGTCTGAGAGTAATCCTGAGTTTGACAACTGTCTGAAATGAGTCCTCAGGATGGTCCATACCCGAGGAGCGATTTGGGGTTGAAAGATCAAGTTAGCCTGATCCATCATTGCATTCACGGTAGAATCAGAAAGCCGATTTTCATGACGTTCCCGAATGATGCGTCTCAGACGTTTGCGCTCCAGGGAAAAATCATATTCTGTGAGGATCAATTCCTTACTCTGAGCATCCACGCGAATGATGTGCCAGCCATGCCTGGTTTGCACAGGTTCCGAGATTTGCCCTGTTTCAAGCTCAAAGGCAGCATCTTCAAAGTGCGGATCCATATCACCAAATTTCATCCAGCCCAAAACACCCCCATTGGCTGCCAGGGATGGATCTTCAAAGGTGACGGTTGCCACGGAGTCCCAGTTGGCACCGCTGGTCAGGTTCTCATGGAGCTGGCGAGCTTCAGAACTGTCTTTGATGAAGAGATGTCGTATCAGCAGTGAGCTATGGCTGCGCTGAAAGGCCTGGCGCAATTCAGCTTCAGATGGTTCCGGAAGCTGTTGTTTGACCCATTCTGTATACAGAATTCTGGTGAAAGCTGATTTTCGCGCTGTTCTGGTAACCGTTTCCAAAGTGGGGGGGGTGTCCAAATGCAGGTTTTGAGCGGCCTGGGCAAGAATGGTTTGATCGATGAGGAAATTGAGCACTTCCTCTCTGGTTTGAGCAGATTCTGGTTTGTCAGAGTATAAAAGCACGGGGATATAGGCTCGTTTAAAATCATCAGCTGTGATCTGACGCCCACTCACTTCTGCTATGACATGGGGGGGCAACTCATCTTTACTGCAGGATGACAAAAGGAACGAGGCAAACGCGACAAGGATCAATATCTGTGATTTATCATTTTTCATCAGGGTCTCAAATATGATGTCAGAGTGTTGTATGCAAACATAATCTCGGTTTACGGGTGATTTCTTGTGACGATTTTGAGATCGCCGCGCGCTGCTCGCGAAGACATATATCGCGCACTTGAAACTGTATTGGTATTGAATCCAACTGGGTCTGTCAGAGTCCTTTGAATATGATTGATAAAATCGGGTCTGTGGAGGTTTGTTCTGGATCAGGAAATTATCTTGACAAGGGGGACTCCCAAAGATAATTTCCTGAAGCGTAACTCAGAGGAGGGTTACTAATTCAAATGAAGATTGAGAGACGGGTTTGAGAGCACATATTTTCTCCACATCATCA
>JAYEKW010000064.1:0-8290 GCA_034716895.1 Candidatus Neomarinimicrobiota bacterium | reverse complement strand
CAGGAAATTATCTTGACAAGGGGGACTCCCAAAGATAATTTCCTGAAGCGTAACTCAGAGGAGGGTTACTAATTCAAATGAAGATTGAGAGACGGGTTTGAGAGCACATATTTTCTCCACATCATCACGTATGCTGATGATCGTTTTATTTCTTTTTATTTCAGGATTACAGGCAGGTACAACAGGGAAGATCGCAGGATTTGTACATGATGCAGACACCGGTGATCCATTGATCGGTTGTAATGTAATTGTTGACGGATCCACTTACGGAGCCTCAGTCGGCCTGGATGGTGATTTCTTTATTACTGGTTTGCCCCCTGGTAATTATTCTGTTACTGCCACGATGATCGGCTATCAGGCCTTACGCAAAACAGATGTCATGGTTTCAGTTGATCTCACAACCCCCCTCAACTTTGAACTGGGAACCCAGATTCTCGAAGCGGGTCAAGTGGTTACGGTTACTGCTGAGCGTCCCCTGGTGGTCAAAGATCTAACATCAAGTGCCTCCCATATATCTTCCAAAGAATTGGAAGCCATGCCAGTTGAGACCTTTGGTGAGGTTCTGGAAATGCAGGCCGGTGTGGTCGATGGTCACATCCGCGGTGGTCGCCACGGAGAAACCTTGTACATGATCGATGGTATCCCGGTAACTGATCCCTACGATGGCAGTATGGCGGTTGATATTGAGAATGCCTCGATTCAGGAATTGCAACTCATCACCGGTGCGTTCAATGCTGAATACGGACAAGCCATGTCCGGCGTGGTTAACATCGTGACCAAAGATGGAAATGATGACTTTGAATGGAACGTCATGGGTTATGCCGGAGACCATCTTTCTTCAAATTCAGGGATATTCAGGAATATTGATAGTTTCAAGCCGCTCTCACAACACAACCTTCAGGCCAATTTCTCCGGACCCATCATCCCTGGCAAATTGACCATGTTTGGTACCGTGCGCCGATTTGTGGCTGAGGGTCATCTGGCTGGAGTTCGTCAATACAATATTGATGATACTTTTTATGATGAGATCGACCCCACAAGTGGCCTTAGCGGTGAAGGCAAGTGGTGGCTAAAGGGGACCTATACAGGTGGATCTGACAGTATTGCTGCAGGGAGTATTGGATATACACCACTTGAGCTGGATTCGCTGATGGCATTTCAGGAAGCCGGCTATCGATTGGGGACAGGCGACTCTGCATTTGTACCGATGAATCCATATGAAAAAACCTCCTATCATGTAAAATTTACTTTTAAACTCACTCCCAGGCTGGCCTTACGCTTGAATCTGTTACAGGATCAATCCTATCAGCGCGGTTGGGATGAGGGGATGCAGCTTAATCCAGATGCTATTCTCCATCGCTATAAAGATGGTAGCAGTGTTACCTTCAGCGTCAATCATCAATTGACTGAAAGAACCTTCTATCAACTGGGGTACTCCCGGGTTGAGTATGAATGGCAACAGTATAAATACAAATCCCAATTCGCTTTTTCGGATTCCACAGATACTGATGATGACGGTGTTGTGGATGCAATCAATGATGATCGCCAGGATATTGCTCTGGTCAATGCACTGTCAACCCAACAGCTCTATAGCTACTTCACGGGTGGCATTCACAATTCGTGGTTCAATCGACGAACCAATTCCCAGGTGTTCAAGGCTGATATTACCAGCCAATTGAGTCGGGTCGTTGAGTTGAAAGCCGGTGCGCAAGCCCGTCTGGATGATATATACCGTCTTTTTTATTCCTATGATACGCAGACAGGCAAACCTTTTGGTTTTGATCTGGCAGTAAACCCCATGGAGCTATCCGCTTATGGTCAGACCAAGCTTGAGTTTAAAAGTCTGATCGTGAATGCCGGTTTGCGCTTCGACTACTTTAATTCTGATGGTTCCCTGCCGGTTGATCCCCGTGACCCGGATGCCTATTCTCCCATCAAGCCTGAGCACCGGTGGAAAGATGCTGATGGCGATGGGCATATTGATGATTCAGAACCCTTTGTGGATGCTGATTCCAGTGGGAGCTGGTCAATTGGTGAGACCTATACCGATGTTGACAATGATGGTGTTTACGACCTGTCTGAAAAAACCGATGCTAATCGCTTCACTGAAGCAGAACGTCTGGCTTTCTGGTATACGAAAGCAACTCCCAAGTGGCAGATCAGTCCGCGTATTGGAATTGGTTATCCCATATCGGATCGTGGGGTCATCCATGTTTCGTACGGACACTTTTTCCAGATCCCCAATCTTGAGGATCTATTCAATAACCCGGAATACCGTATGAATAGCGGGACAGGGCTGGTAAATACCCTCATGGGAAACCCTGACCTGGAACCGCAGCAAACCATTTCATATGAGATCGGATTGCAGCAAGAATTGACGGATGATTTTGGGATCAACGTCAATTTTTATTTTAGGGACATCCGTAATCTGATCTCAGCTGATAAAGTGGTGCTGACCTACGATCAGCGCAAATACGCCATGTATGTCAATCGTGATTATGCCAATACCCGTGGCGTGACCCTGTCTTTTGAAAAACGCTATTCCCAGATGTGGATGGCTAATGTGGACTATACCTTCCAGATCTCTGAGGGTAATGCCTCTGATCCTAACGCTGCCTTTTACGCCCGTCAGGGTGACAGTGAGCCTGAGGTTCGATTGCTGCGACTGGACTGGGATCAGCGACACAGTCTGAACTCAAATATCACTATCGGGAACCTGGAAGACTGGGGCTTGAGTTTTAACGCTCGCCTGGGTAGTGGTTTGCCTTATACACCCAGTGATGATCAGGGGAATCTGGGCGTGGCTACTCCGAATTCAGAGACCAAACCTTTTACGCAGATGTATGATCTGAAGGTGTACAAGAATCTGGTTGTAGCCGGTTTCCGGATGAATGTATATGCCAAACTGGATAATGTCTTCGACACGATGAATCAGTATGGCGTTTATGGTGATACCGGAACCTCTGAATACACGCTCTCTCAATTACGGGCAGAATCGAACAACGCCATAGAGGCGATCAACACATTGGATGACTATTTCATGCATCAAACCTGGTATGCTGAGCCGCGACGATTTACGGTGGGCTTTTCCATTGGAGGCAGATAATGAAAACACTTAAATATCTGCTCGTACTGACTCTGATAGCCAGTTTTTCACTACAGGCCCAGTCTTATGGTGATGCCACATTCCGCAAAAAGGGAATTCATGCCGGCAATAAGATTCGAACCGTATTTTTCAATTATGGTCTGGTAGCCGGTACCATTGGGGGTGATCCTGAAGGTGAATGGCCCATTGGTTCCGGTAATATGTATATTGGTGATGTAAGTCCGCTCCTGGGTGTGGAATCCGAACAATCCTGGATAGATACTTTTCGCTATTTCAATAGTACTACCATGGATACTCTGGTTGACAAGGGTGGTTCCCAGTTCACAAAATTTATGATTCTAGAGAGCCTGGATCCACCAGTTACCTCTAATGGTCAGGACTATCCATTTGTCGCTCAGATCTATAAAACTTTTCAATCCGTTGGTACCAGCGATGGTCCCCGTGGCTGGACCGATGGTCCCATTGTAGGCGACAATAGTTGGACCTTTGAACCGGTTCCCGGTTATGCCAATCAGGACACTGATCTGGTTGCTCTATCAACTGATCTGGATAATGATGGTCCAGATGGCTTTCCAAACTCTGAAGATGACAACGGTTTACCGGATTCATGGCCAACTTTCTGGCCGGATAAGCTGAATGATGCTGAAGATCCTGGCTGGGCTGGTTCCTGGAACGGATATTTTGGTAAAGATGTTAAGAATGCTGACCAGGAATCCTACTTCGTCATGGATGACAATAATGACCGTGAATTTAATTACCGATCATTAGGTGATCCTGCCACCGGTCTGGTCTTTAACGCGGATTCCAGCAACGCGATGCGCTATGGAATGGGTCTGTCGGTAGCAGTTCGCGGCCTGCAATGGTCCCACTTTCTGGCTGAAGATGCCATTTTTTGGCTGTATGATGTGACCAATCAGGGAACCACCGATTATCTCAAGGCTGCTTTTGGAATGATGGTCGGTACTTTAGCCGGTGGACGTTGTGGTGATTCCAATGACGATCTGGCGTATTTTGATGCTGAAAATGATATCACCTATTCATTTGACAGTCCCCCTGCTTTCAGTCCCTGTTTTGATGGTCCTGTGGGTTATGCCGGTTATGCTTTTCTTGAATCTCCAGGTAATGCTCTGGATGGCATTGATAATGATGGTGACAATGCGGTTGACGGAGTAGCTCCCTATTTTGTGCCGGAATTCTTTGAAGCAGACAGTTTTGACCTGGGTGATCAGATCATTCTCATTGATGCTGAGACCTACGAGCGGTCTATTTTCACCATTACGGAAGACACAACTGAGGTCTTTTCCCAGGGGCGGGTGGTTCAGATCATTACAACCACCAATGGCAAATCAATTTTCCAGGAGAATATTCAGAATCTTCTGGATGATAATTTCAACGGTGTCATTGATGAAGATACCCTGAATCACTATGCTAACCGGGTGAATCGCACAATCGAAAATGTAGCGGCTCCTTTACCACCCTTCCAATACATTGATTATTTCACCAATATAGGTGCGGCTGACCTGATGTTGGACGAGGCCCGGGATGATGGGATTGACAACGATGGTGACTGGGATATCAGCAATGATGATGTTGGTCTGGATGGTGTGCCTTTGACCTATGACTTTGGTGAGGACGATGGGATGCCCACGTCAGGATACCAACCTGGCGCTGATGGTAAACTGGTTGATACCGGTCTCCCTGGTGAACCCCATGTGGATAAGACAGATATTGATGAGTCCGACCAGATCGGTTTGACCAGTTTCACCTATTTCACTCCTCCTGGAAAAATCCGTATGTCAAATGATACCCAACTCTGGTCAAAACTGGCTCCCAGTATTGATCTAGCCAATGACATTGAGACCAATCCGGTTGACGGTGATTTTATCTATGGTGCCGGTTTCTTTCCGCTCATGGCCAAACAGACCGAACGATTTTCCGTAGGGCTGGTGTTTGGAGAGGATTTCGCTGATATTTTAAATAACAAAATCACGATCCAGCAGATCTATGACAATAACTATAATTTTGCCAAACCACCGGATCGGCCGACATTACGGGCAGTTGCCGGTGATGGTCGCGTGACCCTCTACTGGGATGATCTGGCTGAATTCACCTATGATCCGGTTAACGGATATGACTTTGAGGGATATAAGATCTACCGGGCCACCGATTTTGGTTTCAATGAGATCAATACCATCACGGATGGCTTTGGCAACGCTGTTTTTTATGAGTCCATTGCTCAGTTTGATCTGGTCAATGATATCCAGGGTTTTTACGATGGCGATCTTGATCGCGTCCAGGGCGCAGCCTTTTACCTCGGAGATGACATGGGCTTGTCACATGTCTGGGTCGATACCACCGTGATCAATGGTCAACAGTATTTCTATGCTGTCGTGTCTTATGACCGGGGCAGTGATAGCTTTTATCCTGCAGAATGTTCCAAAACCATTCTGGAGTTGAACGGCACCATGGTTTATGACCAGAATACGGCAGGGGTCATTCCCAACGACCATGTTGCTGGTTATACTGAACCTGCTAATTCCGGTATTGAGCATACTGCTGGAGCAGGGCAGGGTAGTATTGAATTGATCTTTCTGGATGAAACAGCGGTTAAGGATGATGCAGATTACGAGATCCAGTTTCAGGATATGAGCAATGACGGTATCGATAATGATGGCGATTGGGTTGCTTTTTACAATGCAGATGATGCCGGTGTCTATGATGAGGCTGCTGGTGACACAATTCTCCATGATACGGGAAGTGATGGTCTTTGGGCCGCTGATAGTGGCTTAGCTGTTTATCGAAAATTACAGTCACGGGTCGTGTTCATGGGTATTTATCACGGACCGGATGCTGATGGAACTGAGGGAAATGGTAAGCCGGACCGCGGTGAACCCAATCTGGATCAAAATGATCAGGAAGAACTGCAGAGTATCACAACCACCTATTCATTGATCCGTACCAGATCCGGAATCCAGGATACTGTATTATTAAATAGTCCTAATTTTAGTGCTGGTCCCGGCGAGTACCAGTATGTTCATGACAATCATGATCTTATCGAACCTGATGTCCGTTTGGGCAGTAAGGTCATTGATGGGGTTCGTCTCAAATTCAATAATGTCTGGAGAATTGATCCTGATCTTGAACGCACCGGGATGAATCGCCCTGAGGAACAGACTCCCACTATTTCGGTAGATATCAATGCTTCCTACAGTGCTATTAAAGTTCCGCATGACTACGAGATCAGTTTTTATGATACAATTGTTGATACATCCATCAAATATATCAAAGGCTTTAACCGACTTTATAATAACCCGATCAACTTTAAAGTGAAGGATCTGACCACCACCGAGATACTACCCGTTGTAGGTTATAAAGCAGTTAATGGGTCGGCTCGTGACTTCCTGATCTATCTGGCGCATCAAACTGCTGAAAGTGACAGCTTCATTACCTGGGGTGTCAAACTATCCTTTGATGATGAGATTGTGCCAGCCACAGACAGCACTGCTACGGACACGGTTTACTCAATTCAGGGAACCCCTGGAGCTGGCGACACACTCTGGGTCTACACCAGTAAGCCTTTTTCTATTGCTGACAGATTCACCTATTCAACTGTGGCGGCGGAGGTTGCGTCACTGGCAGATGATAGTTGGCAGGATAAGGTGCGAGTTGTTCCCAATCCCTATCTGGCAGCAGCCAGTTGGGAGTCAGTGAATCGGTTCGCTACAGGTCGGGGTGAGAGGCGTGTTGATTTCATTCATCTGCCGGTGGACTGTGAGATCAGGCTGTACACGATCCGTGGGGATCACATTCAGACCTTGCACCATGACGGAAATATCTTTGATGGAACGGTATCCTGGGACCTTCGCACTAAGGAAGGGCTGGATATAGCTTACGGAATATACATCTACCACATTGATGCCGGTGAAGCCGGTGAAACTGTGGGCAAATTAGCGATCGTTAAGTAGGAGGGAGGAAGCTATGAAACGTATTACAAGAATTCTACTGTCCGCCCTGCTGCTTCTACCGATGATCGGAACAGCCCAGTCCATGGTGGGTACTACTGCAGCATATTTTCTGGCCATCGAAGTAGGTGGTCGATCCGTTGGCATGGGTGGAGCCCATGTAGCCAGTGTGAACGATGCCACCGCTTTGTTCTGGAATCCCGGAGCTGCCACGCGTGTTCGGGGTAGTGAAGCGCTCTTCGTGCACTCCAATTGGTTGGCCGGTACTACTTTTGATCATGCAGCTGTCGTTTTGCATATGGGTCGTGCTGGAACGCTGGGTTTATCAGCCACCATCCTGGACTACGGCGATCTGATCCACACCACCATTGAAGACCCTGATGGAACGGGTCTGACCTTTGGTGCCACAGATATGGCTATTGGGCTGACACTGGCCAGAGCCATGACGGATAGATTTTCCATTGGTGGCACGGCCAAATTCATCAGTCAGAAGATCTGGCATGAACAGGCGCTTTCAGTTGCTCTGGATGTGGGGACTTTATATCGAACAGATTTCAGGGGATTAACCCTGGGGATGAGTATTTCCAATTTTGGTCTGCCCATGCGGATGACCGGATCGGATCTAGAGCATTTTTATGATATTGCTCCCGAGCTATACGGGAATAATGGCAAGGTTGTTTCTGCCCTGGAAACCGGTTATTACAACCTTCCATTGATCTTTCGGGCAGGTATTGTTATGGATGTCATGCGCAACGATGTCATGAGTTTGATTCTGGCAGTTGATGCGCTGCACCCCAATAACAACTATGAAAGTGTGAATGTGGGACTCGAGTATGAATTGTTGCAGAAATTCTATGTTCGGGCCGGACGAAAAGCCATTTTTCTGGAAGATACGGAAGAAGGCTTAACCCTGGGGGTGGGCCTACACATTCCCATGCGTGGGTTGAAGGTCAGATTTGATTATGGGTACGAGTATTTTGGAAGACTTCAGGATATTCAGAATTTTAGTCTGGCCCTGGATTTTTAAAGTCTAAAGAATTGTGTTAAATGAGGATGGCTAAGGTTTATAAAGGTGAAATTGGGCAATCCAGCTCATAATGTGAAATACATCACTTTGAGGGTAACCTCGCCGAAAATGATTTTTTACAATTCTAAGAAAGTTAAGTTTATTTGCTTATAACAAACCAAAGGAGGTAAGTGTGAAACGCTTATTTACAATGCT
>JAYEKW010000063.1 GCA_034716895.1 Candidatus Neomarinimicrobiota bacterium | reverse complement strand
TGGAGAATTTGGAACTGAATATGGTATTACCTATGTCTTTAGCCGCCGCCATCGGATACGCCATTGGGGTTATCATTTTTGCTCTGTTCCTGCGACGCTATCGACGACGTATGATCGACAATTACATAGCTAGAACTAAAACCAAACGCCTGAAGTAGAGAAAGGGACACCGCTATGATTAATACTATTTGGATCGTCTTGATGGGAGGAGGTATTCTGGTTGCTGCCTTCCAGTGCCTGGGGCTTGATTATAGCGCTGCTTCCGGACTGGTTATGGATCCCAGCTTTGTCCCGCTCACTGATCTGACCAAGGCTTTGTTCACCTCTGCCAAAGCAGCTGTAAATCTGGCTATTGGTCTGATTGGGATCATGGCTCTCTGGTTAGGACTGATGAAGATTGCAGAGGAATCCGGTTTGGTCAAGATCTTTGCCCGGGCAGTTCGTCCTGTCATGGTGCGCTTGTTTCCGGATGTGCCAGCTGATCACCCTGCCATGGGTGCCATGGTCATGAACATTGCCGCCAACATGCTGGGTCTGGGAAATGCTGCCACACCCCTGGGTCTGAAAGCCATGCAGGAACTGCAAACTTTGAATAAGGTCAAGGATACAGCTACCAACGCCATGGCCACCTTCATGGCTTTGAATACTTCCTCAGTGACCTTCATTCCGGCTACCGTGATTGGGATCAGGGCTGCTGCCAACGCTTCCAATCCGGCTGAGATCATCGGACCGGTTATTCTGGCTACCGGTGTTTCCACAACAGTGGCCATCATTATGATCAAACTGCTCCAGAAGCTTCCCAAGTATCGCATGCCGGTACCGGAAGGGGAGGAGGTCTGAGATGTTTCAAGGAATAATCAACGGTGTCTCAGCAGTTGCGATCCCTGTCCTGATCCTGGCCATTGTCGGTCATGGTTGGTACAAGAAGGTTAAAGTTTATGAAGTTTTTACAGATGGAGCCAAGGAAGGCTTTGATGTAGCGGTCCGGATAATCCCGTTCCTGGTAGCCATCCTGGTTGCCATTGGAGCTTTTCGGGCTTCCGGTGCTTTGGATATGATCACTGGATTGTTAGCACCGCTCACCTCCTGGATCGGCATGCCTGGTGAGATTATCCCCATGGCTCTGATGCGTCCCCTGAGCGGTAGTGGCGCCTTGGGTATTGTTTCAGAGTTGATCACTACTCACGGACCGGATTCACTTATCGCGCGGATGGCTTCCATTATGGAAGGATCCACTGAAACTACGTTTTATATTTTGGCCGTATATTTTGGATCAGTCGGAGTTACCAAGACACGCCATGCCCTCCCCGCTGCTCTAACTGCGGATCTGGCCGGGATCATAGCTGCCGTAGTTGTCACGCAGATGGTCTTTGGATAAAGAGAGTCTTGGATGTCACTTGATCTGAGAAATGAAGTAACAACATCAAATATTTGGCATTCAGAAGAATATGGAAAACAGCCGTATTAATTTCGTAATTGTTTTATGGTGAGTTTCAGCTTGCTTTGAGAAGTTGAAAGTTTTATGATTTCAATTAAATTTAAGGATAGACCTTAAACGATGAAAGGGTGTATTATGAGAAGAATGTTATCAATTTCCTTGATTTTGATATTCGCTGTTACAGCGTATGCAGGCGAGGCAAATAGAGCTCCAAAGTCTGTTCCTTCGACTTTGAACAAAAATTATGAACCAGTTGGAACACCGATTATTCCAGACCTAAGTCAGAGTACTTTTTCCCACGCCTTGCGTGAAGTGAATGGTGTGTTGGTCGATTCCTCTAAAAATGGTTATGGTATGCTGGTATCAGAGACCAATCCCATTTCTAGAAATGAAGCGAATACCGATCAAATTCTGATGGGTTATCGTCAATTTGCCGGTCTCACCGGATCGTCTGGCTCAATTGGTGCCGCTTATACTGATAATGGTGGTCAATCATTTACGACCTTTTCAAATTTGAACGATGGCCTGTCTGCAGCCGGTGGACGGTATCCATCTGCTGTAGCAACTGAATACTATCCGATCCTGATCTGGAATGAAAGTGGTGGCGGTGGTGGTGGTGATTACGGTGGTCGTGCGTTCTATACCTTTGATGAAGGTGAATATGGTGGCGAGATCTTTTTTGATCCCACTGATGTCCACAATAATCCGGCTGCTCATGATTCCTGGATTGTCGTTCCGACCTATAACACTGATGCTGATGGTAATAATTATTTTAATGCCACCATCAATGATTGGTCAAATAACCGGGATCATATCACCTTTCATGCTGCTGAAGTTGGTGGCTGGGGCGGATCAGCTTTCGGTTTTTCCAATGCCATGACCATTCTGAATAATGATCGTGAATTTCAATGGGATGGTTCCAGCAACTATACGGCCACAGGCAATATGGATATTAATGATGATGGTATCGGTTACTATGCCGTTTCAGCCTATTGGGGTGATGAGAACATGGTTGGGAATCATACCATATTCATGAAGAAAACTGCCAACTATGGTGCAACCTGGAGCCCCTGGTACTGGGAACCGGATGCTCTGTTAGATGCCTATTTTGAAGATGTTTTTCCAGACAGCTCCTATGATATGTTCGATTCTACAGTCACCTACCTGGGTGATGAACTGGGTGGCGAATGGTCTCCCTTCATCTCTTATGATCTTGAAGTAATCACTGATCCTGATGGTGGTGTCCATGTTTGGAGTGGCGTATTACCATCCTGGGGCGAGAGTGTTTACATCCGCTATTCGGTTGAAAATGGTGTCTACCATTTTTATGCACCTGAAGATGGCTTTGCCGGTTCCGGTGGTCCCGTACAGATGGAAATATCCTTTGTTGGTTCCATGCAAATGGGTTGGGCTTATAGCGTACCTGGCTGGTCATCTAATGTTATCAGTGCTGCGTATGACAAGACCATAGATAATGCTTTATACATCACTTACTATACCATAACGGATACAGGTACTACTGTCGATGGCACTGAATGGGCTGACGCAAATATAGTGGGTGCCTATTCAACTGATAATGGTACGACTTGGACAGAAGTTGAGAATTTGACCATGACCAACGATGGTGTTATCGATGAGATCGATGGGCACATTAATCGGGTTGCCGATGACGGTCATATCTACATGTTCTGGCAGGTGCCGGACTATGATGTTGCCACTATTGATCCTCCAGAACAAAATGAAGATTATATGCAGCGTCTTTACTTTGCTGATCATGATTTTGAGGTGGACGTAAGTACTGTTGATCCAGTACTGCAACCGGAATATTTCAGCTTGAATCAGAACTATCCAAACCCCTTCAATCCCAGCACGCTGATATCTTTCAATCTGCCAGCCACGGGACACGTGGAACTGACAGTCTTTGATATCATGGGTCGCGAACTTGTGACCCTCCAGAATGGGACGCTCAATGCCGGTCGCCATGAGGTCAGTTTTGATGGGGCAGCCTACTCAAGTGGTTCATATTTCTATCGCTTGGAAATGAACGGTCAGCAGTCTGTCAAGAAAATGTTGTTGGTAAAATAATAGAAAAGTTATCAAAAAGAGGTCATCTGAATCGTGTGAAGTTCTGGCGAGAAATTTCTCCCCTTACTTTATAAGGATCAAGATGAGGTCAATTTTCAGTTGACCTCTTTTTGTCTTAAATAGTAGACTAATCCACTTCAAAACAGCATTATACTATTCACAACGAATGCGATGAAAAGCGAATTATGGCCCCTCCTGTGCTTGTCACGGCGCTGTGAAACGGTGCTGCAAGGGACTCGGGGTGGATCAGTGTGCAAGTTGGAAGTAAAGTTGACATGATAGACAAAAGCGGTGTACAAAACAGATATAATTGATACTTTGCGGTGTTGCAGGTTTTGTCAATCGAAGATTTCGGCCGATATGTCGGGAGAGCGTCTTTTTTCAGGTCTGCAAACAAGTATTATTAATTGGATTATAAAATGCTTCCCATGGGTTTTACTCATAGTCAAACTGAAAAAGATCAAGATTTACCATATTGAAGTTTAAGTGATATA
>JAYEKW010000062.1:16201-89620 GCA_034716895.1 Candidatus Neomarinimicrobiota bacterium | reverse complement strand
GGGGGTTGGGAGGTTACTGAGTTGGGGGGGGGTTGGGTTTTATGAGTTTAGGAGTTCAATGGGTTTATGAAATCGTGGGATTTTGCAGTATTGGGCGTGCTAATGAACAAATATTCCGGCAACTAATCACACACCACGAGATTGACTAATACCAATTGTTTAGTTATTTGGGTTGATACACCATTTTGCGATGGGGGATATTTGCTTCATAGAAAACCTCACCTTCTGCCTGAAACCCTGATCTGCTATAAAAACCGATGGCCGAGACCTGTGAGTTTAAATAGATGCTAGCCTGGGGATCTATTCGAGCCAAAATAAATGATACCAGGGCTTCACCAACTCCTCGTCCTCTGGCATCGGCAAGCACAGCGAAACGCTCCAATTTGAATCCCTGTTCAGTTTTCCGCCAGCGGGCAGTTCCCACAGCCTCACCATTGATCTCGGCCAGAATGTGAGTTGAAGTATCCTCATACTTATCATACTCGATATCCGGTGAGACCTGTTGCTCCTCAACAAAAACGACTTGACGAATTCTGCGAGCTCGTGTCATCTCTGTATCCGACTGAATGATCGTTATTGATATTTGATCAGAACTGTTCATTGCTCAAGTTGGAATAATTGGATCAACATCTGCTTCAGCGCCCTGCCGTTTCTGATAAGCATGCCATGAGTTGTCTAATTTCGGGGAAATATAGAGCGCTATAAAAGTCACTAGAAAACCAGCTAAGATATCCACCACAAAATGGTAGCGCAAATAGACAGTTGCCACAACCAGAGAGATCGCTATGGGTAGCAGGGTCCAAAAAATGAGTTTGTTATAGCGCCAGGCCATGATCATGGTCAATAGAGTTATGGCATTATGTAATGATGGAAAAGCATCGCGGGCTCGGTCTGGAGATAATCTTACAATTGCCTGCATCGATTCAGACACTAGGGAAGTGCCCTTCCAGATATCAATGCTATAGAGATCAGGTATTACCAGATAAGGGGATGCTGCCGGGAAAAGCACATAGCCAAAAAAACCAATAAAATAGCTGATTATCATGGTCAACATAATGTTGCGAAACTCTGGATAACGCTGTTTCCAATAGAGCCAGAAAACCAGGATCAAGGTGATCCAATAGTAATTCATGTAGGCAAATGAAAGCCAGTCGGTAAGGCGGGGATGGTAAAATTGCTCAGCCCAGACTGTGGGTTGAACCCCGAAGATCCATTCGTCCATGGCTGCCAGAGCATAGTGAACATCATTGGGATTAATGAAATGAATGGTATCATGGAGATTGGTATAAATCGCAATAACAAATAGAAAGGGACCAAAATCACGAATCCAGCGAACCATCTTTCGGTCAGGTCGAAACCAGAGGAACCCATAGAACCAGATGACCAGAATGATGGTGATTCCTATCCGCCACAAGCCTCCTTCCAGCTTGACTGAACGTTGGGTTTCATCCAGGAAAAAATACAGGTTGGCATAGATGGTGATCAACAGAGTTGGCAGAATAAAGATCAGGCCAATGACCTCTTCAATTCGCAGGGTCTGCAAGTAAGCTTTTATTTGAGTATAGCGTCGCATCAGGCAACAAAGTAATGTGAGGAGTCTGGATATAAACCTCAATTCATCAATTGGCATAAATGGGTAGCTGCCAATAAAGCCGTGGAAGGTTGATTAAAAACATAGATTTCAATCATTTTAATGAAATAAAAAAACCCGATCGGATGATCGGGTTTTTTGTGACTCCTAGGAGAATTGAACTCCTGTTGCGAGAATGAAAATCTCGAGTCCTAACCACTAGACGAAGGAGCCAGCTCATAAAGCGCTGCGAAACTATTATAATTCATGCGAATCACAAATAAAATATCGCCGAAACATTGGGTGAGCGATGGGGCTCGAACCCACGACAACTAGAGCCACAATCTAGCACTCTACCAACTGAGCTACGCCCACCATGCAAACTTTAAAAAGCGGGTCAATATAGACGGGAGCAAATGTTACTCCAATGGCTTTTATTGTGTGAATCAGGACGGCACTTTAACCACAGAGGATACAGAGATCACAGAGTTTTTTAGCTAGATATTACGTTATCATTTGGTAGTAATAAAAGTGGATTGCCGCGCTCGTTTCACTCTCCCGCAAAGACTAATTAAGCCAGTTTTTGGTGAACTTCGGGTAATTCGCGCTTAAAGAAACTTTATCAGCCCAGTTTTTTGGGGACCAGATTGCGTTTCAACTTAGTATAAACTGGAATCCCACCAGCATACTCCGGCCATAATTCACCTTCGATCAGGGGACGACAATAAGTCCTGAAAGCCTCAGTAATATGGAACCCATCTTCACGGATATACTCTGCCGGAAGCACTTTTTCCTGATTAGCAATATTGGCTATATCCGTATGACCAACAGTCCAGGAATAAGGAGTATCAGATTCTCGAACGATGGTCACCATCTGACCATTGAGACCTTCAGCTGCCAATCTTACCGCTTCCCGACCCACAGCAATAGCCTGTTCCACATCTGTTTTAGATGCTATATGACGACCTGAGCGCTGAAAGTAATCTGGCAACGCATTATGAACTTTAATACCCAGTTTATTCTTCATCAGATTTGCAATAAAATCGCCTGCGCCACCCAATTGAGTATGACCAAACATGTCCACAGTACCGGCATCTGCAACAAACTTACCGGCCTCATTCTGCAATCCTTCAGAAACAGCGATCACGCAGTAACCAATTTGGGATCGAACCCGTTCAACTTCAGCTAGAAAGGCTTCCTCTCGAAAAGCAATCTCTGGTAGCAAAATTATGTGGGGACCCTCCTGCTCATTACGGGCAGCCATGGCGGTGGACGCTGCTATCCAGCCGGCATGTCGGCCCATGGTCTCAGCTACGAAAGCTTTTGTGCTATCATGATGCATGGATGCCACATCAAAAGAGGCTTCTCGGAGAGAAACGGCATTGTATTTCGCCACAGAACCAAAACCGGGACAATTATCTGTTACCGGTAGATCATTATCAACGGTCTTTGGGACACCGATACAGGTGACATCATAGCCCATATCATGGGAAAGCTGAGAGATCTTATAGGCCGTATCCATTGAATCATTACCACCGTTATAAAAGAAATATCGCACATCATGCGCCTTGAAGACCTCGATGATTCTCTCAAAATCAGCGCGATTTTTTTCCAGTGAGGGAAGTTTTTTGCGGCATGATCCGAAAGCTCCAGACGGAGTAAATAGTAAATTATCGATGTCTCTGGAATCTTCCTGGGCAATGTCAACCAGGTTTTCTTCCAGAATACCATTGATGCCATAAAGACCACCATAAATATTATCGATGATTCCTGATTCCCGGGCTGCTTTGATAACGCCATAAGCAGATCCATTAATGACGCTGGTTACTCCTCCGGATTGGGCATAGATTGCGTTTGCTTTAGCCATAATTTTGTATCTCCATTGTTAAATTTTCTGTTGAAAAAGCGACTCTTGCAGAGGCAGAGACGCAAAGATTCTATCAAATAGCATTCAGTTTCGTCTTCCTGAGTGAAACGAAGGATCTCTGACCGACGCAGCAATGCCCAGGTTCTGAGATTCTTCACTCCGCTGCCGCTCGTCCAGAAAGGAACACCTAACTCTATATCTACCAATTTCGAGCTTTCCGAATCGCCTTGATAGCGAACGGAGCAGCCTCTTCAGCCAGGTCCAACAACTTTAGAGCGAACTGCTGAATTTCCCATTGAGCTCCCGTGTGAATACGCAACTCAATAAAATGGATCAGGTTGTGTAGATTCACAGTGGCATACATCTCGGTGTACATATTCTGCGGAAGAACCATCCTGGCCTGTTCCCGGGCCACCCCCTGCTCCATGAGAGATTCATAAAACTCAAACGCCTCTGTGGTGTGAGAAGTAACCAAGTCATGGATATTCCGACCGTTTTTGGTCTCCACCAATAATTCATCTGTACTGGCCTGTCGATTGGTTTCGGCCTGTTGTCTGTAGGTTTTTGGAATATAAAACTCCAGATTCATGGATGTGTAGCGACGACTGATCTCATTATAGGACCAGGTGCGGTGACGATGCCATTGACGGGTCACAAACAGGGGACATTTAATATGAAAAGTGAAGGCAACATGCTCAAAGGGAGAGGTGTGTCGTTCGTCAGCCAAATACTGGATCAATACCTGATCTTTTTCATCCAATTCTTCACGTCGTTTTCCAAATGAAACCCGGGCGCCATTGACGATCTCAACATCAGACCCCATGGTGTTGATCAGACGCACAAAACTGATCCCATCTCCCAGAACATCAAATGCTTCATATTGTTTTGAATCACTGCCCATCCTGTTTCCCTTCGCGTTCATTGAATCTCTTTATAAAGGATCTGACCAGATCAGGATTACCACCAGTCATACCCGGCTCGATCACAGTTTTTCTTTGATTATATTTGATCTCCTGGCCTGTATTGGTCTTCATGCAACCACCGTTTGCCAGCAGTAAAGCGTGCCCAGCACAAACATCCCACTCGTTCTTGGGTCGGAGTGTGACAAAGAAATCCTGACGACCGGTAGCAGTAAGACCCAATTTGTAGGCTACACTTCCAATAGGGATCAACTCTTTGAACTCGCCTGACCAAGGTTCCCAGAGACCACGACGGGTTTCGGATCGACTATTTAAACAGCCTGCTTCTTTCAGCTTTTTTGCCTGACAGATCCCAGTTTGCTCCTCATTAAACCAAACGACACCAGCACGATCCGTCCGAATCAGTTCTTTACGTACCGGATTATACAGAACCCCCAATACTGGAATACCATTCTTAACCAAACCAATGGAAACCACAAAATGTGGAACGCCTTCGATAAATTCCTTGGTTCCATCAAGTGGATCTACGATCCAAACATATTCTTTTTCGAGACGTACGTCAGAATCCACCGTTTCCTCGGACAACCAGCCAAAATCAGGGGTCGCTTGCATGAGAAATCCCTTGAGGAAGGCATCGGCTTCATGATCAGCAGTGGTTACCGGATTGTGGTATCCCTTCTCTTGAATCTCATAATCATTTTTGTAGTATTTGAGGAGAATCTTGCCAGCCTGCAGAGCTGCATCAGTAGCTAAAGTGTGTAGATTTATCATGGGCGTATCATAACATTTTGCACCCCATGGTGCCAGTTCGGAATTCAGGATTTTATTTGCAGGCAAACCGGTTTCTGCTGGATGATTCGCTTTGGAACTCCGTCATAGTGGGCCGGATTAATAATAACCCCCTCTGCCACTTCGTGGCATCTCCCGAGGAGAGAACTATTCATGCAGAATCAGGAGATCCGTCTCTGACCTCTACTTAAATAGGTCGGGGATAACAATATCAGTCCGTTCCAGTTGACCCAGATGATATTGATAGACTTTACTGGCGATCCGGGCACCTACTCGTTGAGCTTTGGTGTGATCATTCCAGCCACGAGTCAGGATCACCAATACAAATGGCGGGGCATTGGCTGGAAATACCAGGGCAGCATCATGGGCGATTCGGGTGATGGATCCTGTTTTGTGGGCAATCACGGCATCCTCTGGTAATCCTGCGGGAATCATCCCATTGTATTCCTGTCGTTTTAGAATACCGATCATTTCCTGTTGGGAACTATCAGCCACCAGATCTGACCGATATACTGCTTCCATCACTTTCATCATACCATAGGCAGAGGTAACATTATTCAAACCAATCCGATAAGCTTTCAAGTCTTCCACTCCGCGCAGGACAAGTACACCACTTGCCTCAAGTGCATTCAGGGTCTTGCTTATGGAATCAGCCCCAGTATACTCCATGAGAATATTTGTGGCTAGATTACTGCTGTGAGTGATCATTTTTTCGATCAATTCATAATAGCTCAAATAGTGGTTAAGCTGTGGAAAGAGGATCTCATCTTGTGCAGATTCTATGGGCAAACTGAATAAACTGCCATCCACAATACTGGAAAAACTATTATTTACCAGAATCTTCTGGTCCAGATCAATGATTCCCTCATCACGCATTTTGAATAGCTGAAACATAACTGGTGTTTTCATCGTACTGGCAGCATGAAAAAGGGTTTGAGCATTGTAAGCCATGATCTCGCCGGTTTCCAGATTCAGATAGGCAATACCAACCTCGTGAGATTCTTCAATTGGATCAGTCCTTTGACTCCCGACACACGCAAGCATCATAAAACTCATGATCACTGCTAAAGTATGCTGAGCTCTCATCTGGAATTCCTTTATTTGTTTTCAACAGGTGCTGAGGAAAAAATGTTCTCACCAAAATAATTTTCTATCCCTTTACGCAAAACTTCACCATCCGGGTCATAGTGCGTAGCGATGCGTAAGGTGTATTCCGGGAAATATGTATATTCAACTGCCTCAATAAAACGCTGTGCCTCGATGATCTCATTGCGGTAGAGACGACCTTGATCATCATAGTAAAAACGATTGGAACTGATCGTTCCAGTAAGTACAGATGAGAAGGTTTTCCAAATCATCTCCTGCTTTTCATTGTACCGATATTCAACGGTGTGCACCAAATTCTCAGTGGAATCCAGAGCCGTTTCTGTCAGTACTTGTCCAGTTTCATTATGAGTATAACTGGAGATGACTGCCGGTTTCCCATCAGGTCCCAACTGAGCTGATTTCACCAGACGACCGCCTCGGAAAGCGTATCGTTTCTCCCAGTCTATTTCACCACTGGAGTTTCTTGAGATAACCTGGACTATTTCACCTGATGCATTTAAACGGGTGATTACCTGAGAGGCAATTTCACCTTTCAATTCTTTGCCAGCTGGAATCTGATCATACTCAATTGGCGCAAAGGTGCTGCTTTTGATCACGCGGGTCTCTGGATTATAGCTCACATTCCGGAAGATACTCCCATCCTTCTTTTTATGGATCTCCTGTAAAAGTTGACCTGCTCCATCAAAGAATAATTCCCAATCCAGAATTCCATCCGGAGTAAACCGGCGTTGGGACAGTAGTGTGTCCAAAACACCTAATTTTGATTCAACATAAAAATAGTCCAGAGCTTGAAATCGGGAGTGCTGGATGGTATCACCAGCTGGGCGAAAAGACCAGGATTCTGTCAGAACAGATAGATCATTGTAATACAGGGTCTTATTGATGCCTCCTCCCTGAAAAAACACCCAACTGCCATCAAAGGAATCCGGTGAGCTGAACTGTTCTGACAATGCCGGCAGATCAAAGGGATCATAAAAACGGGTTACAGCTGCACTAAACGTATCTGGTAAGGCAATGAGCTCTTCGCGAATTACACGGGAGGCCTCATCACGAAACCAGGTATGCTTCCATTTAGGTTCTCCTTCAAGATCATAGGTCACTTCACTGCTTACCAAACCCTTGAGATCATAATTCACCACACTTACCGGTGTGATCATTCCCCTGCCGGTATACAAAGTATCAGAAACCGGCTTGTTCTGCTGGTCCAGAATGCTCCGCTTGAATAAGGCTCCCGTTTTGGGCAAGCTGTATTCAACAACCTGATACCCCTGACTATCCCGGGTTCTTTCAACAACGAAAGGATCCTGATGACCCATTTTAAATTGTCGATCTATAGTACCCGGTTGGGCCGGATGTTTCCAGTTACGCATGGTCTGGCGATAAAACTCCAGATCTCCCAGATAAGTGAACAAAAAACGGTCGTTGGTGCTGAAGTTACACTGTTTTAAGGTGCCTTCCTCATCATAGAGCAGATCGTTTGACCAAAGCGGAATGTCAGCATGATTCAGATCAGTTATCTTGATCACCCTTTCAAAAGCATCAAAATCATAGCGATACGCTGACTGATTCGGTTCATACCGTACCTGACTCACCAAGGCTCCATTGTCCGCATAAGTATTCTGAACATCGAGTTGATCAAGCTTGGGGTTATAGGTTTCAGAATAGAGCAGTACATCATTTTCATCGAAGATCATGCGAGTGCGACGATGACCATTGCGATCAAATAGAAAGAATTCACGACTTAGCAGTTCTCCTGCACTACCGAACCAGGATCGTTGACTAAGCTGACCTTGTTGTTTGTAGTTCAGAAAACGCAAGCTCAGACTGTGACCCGGTTCTGAGTAATAATAACCAGCGATCAGCTGACCCTTTGAATAAGCCAGGGAGTCCAGCCTGATCGGCGCACCATTGCGGCCCAGATAGGTCACTGTTTCCAACAGTCCGGCTTTATTGAAATAACGTTGGAGGGCAGGTCGACCATTTTTATAATAGACCAGTTCTATCCCCGTTACCCCTTTAAGCTCCATTCTATCCGTCCAATAATTTCGTTCCTGATTGAATAATTTGCGGAGAGGCCGGAGGGTTTCATGTAAATGGATGTCCGGTAAATAGCAGGAGTTGAGCCCCACAAGGAGGGCTGTGAGAAACAACATGCGTTGAACAGATCCTGAAGCTCTCATCCTCACTTGTTCGCCTTATTTATCCAACGATAAACAGTCAGTAAGATCACGACCACTCCCCCAAAAAAATAGAGTCCACCTGGGAAGACCAGATCAAACATACCTAGTCATCCAGCAGCAGTTTAGGTTTCAGTATTCGGCTTATATTCTCAAGCTTACCATCAGTCTTGGCTGGTTTCAGATCAAGAATCTTGGCAATAAGCGGATAAATGTTCACATTTTCAACCTGAGGATGCACAAAGCCAGTTTTAAAAGCCGGACCAGCTGCATAAAAGATGGCATGCATTTCTTTATAATGGGGATCATAACCGTGGGTGCCACCTACAAAATCTGGCGGTAATTCACGCTTACGCCAGCCAATACTCCAGTTGATATCCGGAGTAGCGACTATATCCATAACTCGGGGATTACAACCGTAATGGAGATTCTCAGGGATGCTGTCTTTTTTCCAGACTTGCAGATGGTCAACCCGTTTAAGGTTTAGATAAACAGAGTCAACAAAACCCTCTTTGGCATCAAACATCCACACTGGATTTGAGCCTAATGAGGTATCCAGCCAGGTAGTCTGGAGATAGTCATCAAAATAAATGGCTTTATCACCTGAAATGCGGGCCATGCCATGATCTGAAGTCACGATAACATTGACCTGATCGGCGATGGGTAATTTTGCCAATTTTGTGAGAAAATCACCGATCAAACTGTCAAGGTACTCTACCTGATCTATCACTTCCTGACTTTCCGGACTATAGCGATGACCGACACCATCTGGCTCTGGGTAATACCAGGTAATCAGGCGGGGTCGTTCGGATTTTGGTAATTGCAGCCAGGCTATGACACTATCGACCCTGGCTTCGTATGGGAAATTGTGATCGTATCGTTTCCAGCGAGAAGGATAAACACCTTTTACCGGTGCTTCGCTACCCACCCAGAAGAAAGAGGCTGTTTTAAGTCCTTGCATTTCGGCGGTTACCCAAATTGGCTCACCACCATAAAAATCACCATTCTCTACTGCTTCACGATCTCGAATTTTATAGTACGCATCCATGTTGGGGTCATAGAATGAATTTTGGACAATTCCATGATGATCCGGGTAAAGTCCTGTGGCAATACTATAGTGATTGGGAAAGGTTTTACTGGGAAAGGAAGGTTGTAACGACTCCAATTTCACACCCCGGCGAGCAATGGATTCCAGATTGGGCATATCGGCCATCTGGGGATAATCCCAACGACACCCATCCAGGGAGAGCATCACAACGTACTGTTCTTTCGGAATTTCTTGAACGTACGGATTGCTGCTGCAAGTGATGACAATACCGGCCAAGGCCAGGATGATCAGGGTAAGAAGTGCAAATTTAATCTTTTTCATAATTCCCCTAACGAGCTTATGGTCTACCCAATTTGAGACCGGATTTCATTCTTTGTTTAAGACGATTAATCTATTGTAAAGTGGCTGCCAATTCAATACTGCAAATTTTTTCAAACCATTTTTGCAGGTGTTTCAAGCCCTTTCATTTTAGCCGTAGATATTCGCAGATTTTCGCGGATAAAACTGAGGGGAACGACAATGCCAATTTCACTTCGAAGTGCGTGTTCTATTCGTTGCTGGAAAAACCTTGTCTCCCGTAACTTGCAAAGTGTAGGGTGATCCCTTGAATTTATCGTGCACTTTGGAAATGCAATTGATATTTGGAGATCGCCACGTTCGTTACACTCTCTCGAAGACGCAAAGTGCGTGTTTTAAAGACCAATTGATAGAATACCAACTTGGGACTCAGAATAGCTTTTCACACATCAGGACCTTGATTAATGGGCGTTTGTTCTTTTCAATAATTTGTAGTCAAATGAAATATCAAGGTGTGGAATTATCTGACGGTGCCATTTTGGCAGTCCGGTAAGCGCCATAGATATCAGCGACCCAGAACAGGGTCATGAACCCGGCGTTAAGTCCTGTCCGGATTGGGTTTTCGGCCAGACTTTGGTTATAGGTATTAAAAGCGAATCCACCCACCAAAAGCAAACTGAAAAATCCGTCCATGGGATGTCCTGCGTAGGTTCTGCCCAACCCGGGAACAATGGATAGAGCAACGGCCAACCCAGGGCTTTTACCTGGTTTTTCCACTGCAGTCCAATCAACTGGATCTAATAAGCGACCATCATAATTGATCTGTGAATGGGGTTGTTGCAAATGGTAATGTCGAGCAGCAGGATTACAACGGACGATCCGATCAGTGCCAACGATCAATCCGGAAATGAGACCCTTCTGTTGAAGCGCTTCAACCATAAAATTGGAACAGGAACTTTCAAATTGACAGTTCAGAGCAGGCTGAGAGTAACTGAAATGCTGCCACCATTGAATGGGTTTGAGGATAATCTGCATTCCAAGACCAAGTGAATCACCTGCGTATAAAGAATCCAGGGGAGTTAGCTCCTGCCCGGAGACGGTGAGAGAGATTAGTATCAGCAACGTTGGGAGTGTCCGCATTACAAACCCTGGGAAAAGATCAGGGTTGGTTTTCCATCGTCTGGGTTTGCCAGATCATTTTCAGGAAATCCGAAGTCCAAATAGATGACAAGCAACCAATTGGCTCCTTGCTGGTGGCGCTGAGTGATTGAAACTTGTTTCATGTGTCCTTTCCTGACGGTTGGTATTATTAATTGTTCCCTGGCATGTTCTGTTGGCGTACATTGCTTGTGAATTGCTTAATTTTCCCAATAATTTGATATCGGTAACTAAAAATTCCAAAATTATTATGTAATGCTAATTAGGATTCACAAATAATACTTCTTATCGACAACTACGACTCTTTTACTTATAACCTGTATCAACAGATAGCCCGATTGGGTGGTGAAAGTGAGATCATCAAGAATAATGAGCTTGACCTGGAGCAAATTCAAGCCCTTAAACCGGATAAAATTGTCATTAGTCCTGGCCCCAGAACACCACTGGACTCTGGTGTTTGTATCCCTGTGATTCAATCTTTCCATCGATCAACACCCATTTTGGGAATCTGCCTGGGTCATCAGTGTCTGGCGCTTGCATTTGGTCAGCACATCACATCTGCCAAAAAACTGATCTTTGGAAAAACCACAGCTGTCACTCAAACCGGCTCCAGATTATTGAAGGGGCTTCCCGAAACATTTCAAGCTGCCCGGTATCACTCATTGGCCATCGATGGTGTTCCAGAAGGGTTCACCATTACTTCCACGGATGAGTCAGGCGATATCATGTCCATGGAGCATCAATCTCTGCCCCTTTTTGGTCTTCAATTTCACCCGGAATCCTTCCTGATGGATCCTATCGGCGATCAGATAATCAGCAATTTCCTGGTACTTTAGAATGACCGACATTACAGGCTATCTGACCCATGATCAACTTGCCGACCTGTGGTCACGCCTACCTCAGGACACACAGGCAATATTTAGAACCGATGGTAATGACAGGAGTACCTGGCGGCAGCTAATGGCTTTCAATCCATCCCAAACATTCATCCTTGAAAAAATAACACAACTGCCTGACTTCCGATCATTTCTGCATGAGCATCGGGATAAATTGTGTGCCGGTTATCTGAGCTATGATCTGGGACTCAACCTGCATCAACTTCCTTCAAGACACTCAAGACAAATGCCCCTGGCCATTTTTCATGTCTTCGAGAACTGGTTGGAAATTGAGCCAGAAACTGTAAATATCATTGGTTCAAACAGCATTTTTAAAGAAACACTTATACAATTACTTAATAAAGATCCAGATCCACTGAGTGAATATCTTCCCCTGCACTTTGAGTCCTCGGTCAGGCAGAACGAATACGCTCAGAATATTGGACTCATCCACAATTATATACGAGCCGGGGATTTCTATCAGATCAATTACACCCAACGGCTCCATGCTGAGACCGAGACTGCCTCTAGAGCTTTGTACTCGAAAATGATCAGACATCACCCCGCCGCACATGCCTGTTATTTTCAACAGGACAATTTGGCGATCCATTCACTCTCACCTGAATTGTTTTTACACTATGCTGATGGAATTCTGACAACTGAGCCAATCAAGGGCACCCGTCCCCGAGGCAAGGATGAGACCGAGGACAATATCCTTAGACTTGAATTGCTGAATAGTGAAAAGGAACAGGCAGAACTATTCATGATTACTGATCTATTGCGCAATGACCTGGGGAAAGTCTGCGAGATAAACAGCATCAAGCTTGAGGCGATAAAGAAACTGAGAAAACTACCCAGGGTATGGCACACTTATTCACGAATTTCCGGCAAACTAAACGCGGGACTCCAGCCGATCGAGGCTTTATTGTCCATGTTTCCCGGTGGCTCAATTACCGGGTGTCCCAAACGGCGTGCCTTAGAAGTGATCGATGAGCTGGAGAATTCTCCACGAGAGATCTACACTGGTTCCATGGGGTATTTTCACCCGGATGGTGATTTCAGCTTTAATATTGCGATCCGCACGTTGGTCCAGCAAGGATCCAGGCTAAGCCTGGGAAGTGGAGGCGGTATTACTATTGATTCTGACTGGCAAGGTGAGTGGGAGGAATTGTTGGTGAAGGCCTCAACTTTTGAGTGATATCTTACTCTGTCAGGACAAGCCGGGGTGTTTCGTGGATATCAAACAAAGCATTGAATAGGCCAGTCAGAATAAATCCCATCAAACTTGATTTATGCTCAAGCACTTTACCCATTTCTTAGGTGAAGTAAAAATGTTTTAACTTTATGATGCACTTTTGAAATCCAATTTAGTATTATACGTTTGATCTGAAAAACAAACCCTTAGGGAGAGACTCATGCCATTTATTAAATATCTGATCAGCACCTTGCTTTTAACAAGTCTGGGATATGCCCAGATGTGGCAACAGAATGATAATATCTTTAACCCCAGTGGCATTCCGTCCCTGCCATTCTCACAACCGCGTTTTGCTGATTTGGATGGTGATGGTGATCAGGACCTGATCCTGGGGAGTATCAGTGCTGCACCCCGCTATTTTGAAAATACTGGATCAGCAAGCAGCCCTCATTTTCAACCTGGTGCAGACCTGTTTGCTGAGGTTGAGGAGCTGGACTGTGAGGTGGGTGTGTGTATCGATCTGGATGCAGATGGTGACCTGGATTTTATTTCTGGTGGGTTTACCGGGCTCCAACTCTATGACAATATCGGTGATGCAGTAAATGGAGATTTTGTTCGAATTGATGATTTTTTCGTCGATCTCAGTGTGGGCACCAACCCCGTCCCCCATTTTGCTGATTTGGACAATGATGGAGACAATGACCTGGTGGTTGGCTACAGTGAAAGCGGCAATGTGCGCTATTACCAAAACTTGGGAACGTCAGAGAGTGCCATTTTCCTGGAGAGTGAGTCTGAAACCTGGTTCGATGTTGGCTTGTACGCTTATCCCTGGTTCTCTGACCTGGATTCTGACGGAGATACTGATCTGCTTGTTGGTCGGGATGGCTATGGTTTTTATTATTATCGTAACGATGGTGATGAATCGAATTGGAACTGGAGTGATGCCAGCACGCAGTTTTCCAGTGTGGGTCAAACCACTTATTGGAACTCTCCCTGCCTGGTCGATCTCACCGGAGATGGCAAGCCTGATCTGGTGCATGGATCTGCTTCAGGTCCACTGCAATACTACGAAAATAGCGGTACCAATAGCTCAGCCAGTTGGACAGCCGTCACCTCGCTATTTGGCGGGGTCCTGGATGTGGGTGGTGCCAGTAATCCCGTATTCATTGATTTTGATGGGGACGGAGACCTGGACCTGGTCAGTGGTAGTCAGATGGGTGACCTAAAATACTTTGAAAATACTGGTAATATGTACGGACCAGCCTGGAGCGCCGATCACAGTATCTTTAGCAGTATTGATCATTCCATTTATTCAGCTGTTGCTGCCGGTGATCTGGATGATGATGGTCTGATCGATCTGGTTGTGGGTGATCTCAGTGGTAACCTTTACTATCATCATAATACTGAGAACGGGTTTAGCTACCAGTCCGGGATGTTCTCCGGGATCAATGCTGGTGGATGGTCCAGTCCCCGGTTATATGATTTTGATCTTGACCATGATCTGGATCTGTTCATTGGCCGGGAAGATGGCGGCATATCCTATTTTGAAAACACTGGTACGGCCGCTGATGCCCAATGGACTGAAAACCTCGGTCTGTTCAGCGGTTTCGATGTGGGCAGTAATGCGATCCTGACTTTGGGTGATGTAAATCTGGATCGTAATTTAGATATGATCACAGGTGATCTGTTTCATGAAATTCAATTCTTTAGTTATGAAAGCGGTAGTTGGGTAGAGTATCCAGATGAGGTTGCCGGGTTAACTGCCAGTCAAAATGCCACACCAGCTCTGGTGGATCTGAACGGTGATGGGGATCTGGACCTGGCTATTGGAAACTACGACGGCACCTTTAATTATTATGAAAATCTAGCGATCGTGAGTATTGATGAGTCTCCTGTTCAACCACAGCAGGTCAAACTATATCCAGCTTTCCCAAATCCATTTAACCCGACCACTACGATCAAGTATGATCTACTGGAAAGCGCTGATGTATCAATCATTATCTATGATGTCCAGGGTCACGTGGTAAAGAATCTTCTGAAAGCTGATAGATCTGCTGGTCAGCACACCGTGAGGTGGAACGGCTTGAACAACGCCAATCTCCAGGTCAGTACTGGTGTGTACTTTGCCAGATTCACAGCTGGCAGGTTAAGTGATGTGATTAAGATGGTATATTTACAGTAAATCCAACCCGTTTCCGGAGGAATAAAATCCTGAAACCTGTTTGTCTCGTTCTGCTCCCTGAAAACAGGTTTTGGCTAAAAAAACTCAGGGCTGACAATTGTCAGCCCTGAGTTTTGAATCTTATTGTACATGAAACCTGTTTTCGCGTAGCCAAACATATTTCAGATTATGTTAGGATAGTTGCAAATCCTTTACTGCCTCTTCGACAAGTTCAGGAATCTCCTAACCCAAACATGCAACGCGCTATGTAAGCTCAAGATCCTTCACAGCAACTTGAACACCGGAATTCATCTTACGGCGAATGTAAGCAAAAACCTCCAGTAATGGCAGATCCTTGGGACAGACATCGTCACAAGCCATCATTCCAATACATCCAAAAACACCGACATCGGTTGAGACCAACTCAAACCATTCCTGCTCACCTCGTTGGTCCCGAGGATCAAACATAAAGCGACCAATCCGATTAAGGCCAGTGGCTCCGAGAAAATCAGGGTAAACCTGGGCCGTAGCACAACCAGCAATACAACATCCACATTCGATACAGCGATCAGCTTCATATATTTTGATCGCAGTGGCGTTATCCATTTTTTCTTCAATGGCTTCAGGATCAAATTCTTTTTGAGTATGAATCCAGGATTCCACCCTTTTGGCCATATCATGAAACCAAACTCCTGTATCCACAGACAAATCGCCCAGCAATTTAAAAAATGGTAGTGGAAAAAGCTCAATAGTATCAGTCAGATCAGATGTCAAAGTGCGACATGCTAATGTCGGACGACCATTGATCATCATGGAACAGGACCCACAGATACCAGCTCGACAGACAAAGTCAAACATCATATCTGGTGCTTGCTGCTCACGAATCCGATGCAATGCTGTAAACACATTTAACCGAGGCGTTTCTTCCAGCTCATAACTTTCAATATGTGGTTCATCATTATCTTTGGTTGGATTATATCTGAATATTTTAAACGTTAGTATACGAGCCATTATTTTGCATCCTTATAGGGTGATTCCTCACGCCAGGCTTCTTTTGGGATACGAGTTCCCATGGGTTCAGACGTTGGGTGTTTACCAAATGCGGTTTGTGCCGCATCGACCTTGGCATTGTATTCCTCCAAAGTCAAATCCATTTCAACCATTTGCCCCCCACCGTAGCCACGATCACCCGGAGGTAGGTCCAACTGACCCACAGGTTCATAATTGAATTCAGGCTCGTCTGCCCCCACTGGCCAGGTAGTCAGGGTTCTATTCAACCAGTTCTTATCATCACGAGCAGGATAGTCCTCACGGGTGTGAGCTCCACGAGATTCTGTTCTTAACAAAGCACCCTTGGCGATAATATAAGCTTGCTTGGCCATACCTTCGATACGAAGCGCTTGTGAAAGTTCAGGATTCATGCCAGGAGCAGTTGATTGAACTTTTATCTGATCAATGCGACCCAGGATATCCTTAAGACCATTAACAGCATTTTGCAGTTTTTCACCAGTTCTGAAAATATGAACATCTTCTCTGAGGAAATAAGCTATCTCATCACGAATTTTATAGACGTTTTCTTTACCTGTATTGTTCATCAAATGAGCGATTTTATCAGTTTGCTGTTTGGCAAATTGTTCCGCTAATGTTCCATTTGCATTCAACTCAGCAGATTGGGCATAAGCAGCAACTTTTTTACCAACAATCATACCGGCAACCACTGTTTCCGCCAGCGAGTTACCGCCCAAACGGTTAAAGCCGTGCATATCCCAATTCGATACTTCACCCAGAGCGAATAAACCTTTTAAACCATAAGCGTGTCCGTCCTTATTGACTCTGATACCTCCCATGGAATAGTGTTGTGTGGGTCTTACGGGAATTAGTTCCTTAATGGGGTCTACGCCAACAAAGTACATACAAATATCATATACTTCACGTAGCTTAGTGTGTAGATGGTCAGCACCAAGATGCCGCAGATCCAGCCAAAGATGTTCTCCGTAGGAACTTTTAATACCTTTACCCTTAAGCATGTGTTCCTTCATCCGTCGTGAAACCACATCCCGGGAAGCAAGCTCCTGAGCAACAGGCTCATAATCGGGCATAAAGCGATATTCATCAACATCAAGAAGTAAACCACCGTCACCACGGCAACCTTCCGTTACCAAAATGTCCGTAGGAACAATTCCTGTTGGGTGAAACTGGACTGCTTCCATATTACCTAAAGGAACGATACCGGTTTGCAAGGCAATCCAGGAGCCAGTGCCTTCATTAATAATTGCGTTGGTTGATTCACCATAGATCCGGCCATAACCACCTGTGGCAATGGCTGTAGCTTTGGACATGTAGGCCATGATTTCACCCGTTCTCAGGGAACGTACAATGGCACCCATACAGATGCCATCCTCGTGAATCAGGCTGAGAGCTTCCATTCGGTCATGAATAGTGATATCCAATTGCACTGCCAAATTATCCATAGCGTATAAGACAGTATGGCCTGTACCATCTGCAGTATAGCAGGTTCGCCATTTGGCAGTTCCACCAAAACTACGGGCAGTAATGAGGCCTTCTTTATCAAAATCTTCAACAATAGTTGTTTTCTTGCCCTTGATAAAAACATCACGAGGACCACCCTCGACCCGATTCCAGGGTACCCCAAAATGGGCCATTTCGCGCATGGCGATGGGCGCATTGTCAGCAAAAATTCGAGCCACTTCCTGATCTGCACCCCAATCCGAGCCTTTTACAGTATCCAGCCAGTGAATAGTGGCATTATCACCTTTTCCCTTAATTGAGTTACCTAAAGAGGCCTGCATACCACCTTGCGCAGCAGCTGAATGACTTCTTCTTGGGGGAACCAGGGATAACATGGTTACATCAAGTCCAGCCTGAGCGCTGGCAATTGCTGCTCGCTCACCCGCTAGACCTGCACCTATAATAAGTACTTCTGTGGTTATGACTTTCATGAGAGAATTCCTTTCAGTGAACCGGCCATAGCCAGTACAGTAGCAGTTCCCAAGATCGTGTAGAACCAAAACAGTAAGTAGAAAAGTGCTTTGGCATAGTTGCGGACAAACCAGGTGTCAGCCAGCCATTTGACCAACAGCCGGTAAACGCCAATGGCCATGTGAGCAACAACACTGATCATAAGAATTGCATACAAAATCCAGAGCCCACTTTCCACACGGGAAGTAGCAACTTCCATGGTCAACCCAACGGTTTGTCCAACGATTCCCATATCAGTGAAAATATTCCACATAACCAGGAAGAGGTGAAAAGCTCCGGTAGCCAGAACGATCATGCCGGTTCGGACCTGTGTGATCCACAGTGAGGTCTCAAAATGAGAGCGTAGCTTTATTGCAGATTTGGGATCTTGCTGCCAACCCTTACGAGAAGTCTCTAGTTTATTACCCAATTCCAACATTATTTTGCGATCCCGTAATTTGCCCGGGATTTTCCTTCCGGCCCAGACAAAGTGAACAAAAAAGACGATGGTTACGATAAAGATCAGGGGCTGCGCCATGGGAACAGTATGTTCCATGAAATATGCAATATCTTCATATAGTTGGGCGCTCACCAGAATACTGCTTTCCAGTATGAGGTGACCTAGAATAAAAAATGCCAAAAAGGCTCCAGTTAGAGCACTGATGCGTTCATCCAGCAAAGCTCTTTTGGCTTTTTTAAAAGCACTGCTCTGCTGACTATGGCGAGTTTCTGCTTTCGGGTATAGTTCAGTATCAATACCTGTCACGATACTAGCTCCAATCTATGGTTAAGGCTAAGTTGATCAAACACGGGATAAATAACAACTTCCCAGTCCAAATTTCAAGTGTGAACTCACTGCATCAATTTACCATTTAGCTAACTGATGTGGATTATTCATGATTGCTCGAAGCAAATATTAAACCAGTTTGATGTGATTGGAGGGATTATTTTCATCCTGAGAATTCTGATATTATTCTCACTCATCGATGTTTTGAGGGCTGAAATCAAAATGTTGGACTTTTGAACCCCCCCTCCTCTGTGGGTATCTCTCTTGGAGGGGAGAGATGTCTTGCATCATATGAATTCTTGCGAAGCAAGCAATTGGCTGTTTGCATGACTTTTCCAAAATCTAATGTGGCTATTTTTCACTTTAACCCTATTTTGGATCCTATATGAGTGCATAGATACCAAACTATCTTGAAAATACTAAACCACGCAATGGCTTCCCAATATGCGTCTTTGTGACTTGGTGTCTTTGTGGCAATTAATAAAGCTTTAAAGGAGAGTGTATGAAAGGTCGGATGATATCGTTGGATGTTTTTCGGGGATTGACAGTTGGTCTCATGATCCTGGTCAACAATCCGGGTAGCTGGTCCCACATATATGGTCCGCTTCGACACGCCAAATGGCACGGTTGGACACCAACAGATCTGGTATTCCCTTTCTTCCTGTTTATTGTGGGTGTAGCCATGGCGCTCAGTTTCGGAAAACGGGTGGAAGCTGGTGCTGATGTAAGGGATTTGAAGAAAAAAGTCTGGTCCCGGACTGCTATCATCATCGGATTCGGTTTGTTTTTGAATGGTTTCCCATTCAACATCCCGCTTAATGCTCAAATGGCTGCTGATTTTGAATTCCTCGACATATTCCGCCGATTTGAAACATTGCGTTTTGTGGGCGTCTTGCAAAGAATTGGCTTGAGCTATCTGATCGGTGGATTGATCATTCTTTACTTCCCGAAAAACAGGGATAGGATTCTGTCCGTTGCAGTACTCATCCTGATCTACGAGTTCTTTATGCGGGTTCCGCTAATTGAAGGTTGGGGTGCCGGTAGTTTTGAGCTGGAATATAATTTTGTCCGTTATCTGGATATCCTCATTCTGGGTGAAGCTCATATATACGGCGGTATGGGATTGCCATTTGATCCAGAGGGCCTGTTATCCACCCTGCCGGCAGCGGTAACACTCATGAGTGGCTTTTGGCTGGGTGAATATCTACGTCGTCCAATTGGCCATCAGGAGAAATTGACAAATCTGACTGTAATTGGAATCATCCTTTTTATTGCAGGATCACTGCTCAGCCTGATAGAACCAATTAATAAACAATTGTGGACGGTTTCCTATGTTATCGTCATGGATGGACTGGCAATCCTGATGATCGTTATTTCCTCTTACCTTATCGATGTAAAAAAAATGACTTTCTGGACCAAACCTGCCATTGTTTTCGGCAGCAATCCCCTGGTGGTATTTGTGGGATCTGGAATCATTGGACGATTGATGTATCGGATAAAAACCACTGATTCAGAAGGAGCCATCATTTCGATCAAACACGCGCTATACAACGGTTTCTTTGTTCCACTGGCAGGTGAATTGAATGGCTCACTCCTGTTTGCAATTACCTTTATCCTGTTCTGGCTGGGGATTCTGTGGTATCTGTATTATAAGAAAATTTTTGTGAAGATTTAAAATCAGAATTCAGAAGTTTACCCATGATAATTTGAATTGTGCATCGTAGTGAAACGTAAATATATAAACATAGAGGGGGACAGGATTCAGAAACAATTGATCTGAATGTTGAGGATTTTCATTCTGAACATCGATTAACAAATGTAGAATTTTGAAATCTTTAGACTATAAACCTTCACGTTCTCTGCGTCTCGTCTGCGCGAGAAAAGATTTCGTGTAATTAGCGTAATTCGCGATTATCCCTGTTCAGTGAAATCCGTGGTTTCATTTTAATACTGAAATTCAAAATTCAGCATCCAGACCTCATGATCCTCATAGCTAATCATGGTGGCAAAGCGATTTGAGATGGCTATCAATCTCAGACCAAACTGCCACTGAAATTGGTCACCAAATCTGTTGTGGTATTCATCAGCACTGATGTAATCGATCTGATTGATAATGCTGATCGCCTCCCCCATGTGACGCGGGAAAGGATACCAGATGCCGGCTAGAGATACTTTTCGTTTATCGGCATAGACTGAAATATGATTGTTGACCTGTGGAACTCCAACCGTAGCAGTAAGAAAAAAACTAGATCCTTGTGAAGAGGGATCAGAGAGTTCATCGTTTAGTGCTTCCCATATTTGATCGGTGGTCGGACTTTCTCTCAGATTGATCAGGTTATCGGGTGAAAAAGCTGCGAGATATCCGACCCAGCCCAGAGCCAGGCTAACCGGGTATATTTCACCTCGTTCTGGAAGAATCTGAAGTTTAAGGGACAGATCACCCTGATCAATGGTGGACTCGGTTGCCCAAAAACTGGTTTCAATGCTGACAAGACTAACTGATCCTCCGACTTTGACCTGCCTGATATCCTGCGTATCTGGATTCCAACGACTGGAAATGTGGAACCAACTCTGCGGAGTAACAGCGCTGGGTACGTCTATTAATTGATAGCGCGGAATGATTTTGAGAAAAGCTGAATACTGGTTTTTGACCAGATCAATGCGGTCTTGTTCCTGACGCTGCCGGGCTTCTTCCAGCTTGAGGATATGATCCAGAGAGTCAATGACAGCCTGCCTACGACCCAAAGTCAGGCTGTCCATCATCAGCTTATGACGAAGAGAATCAGCACTCAAGGCTTCTGCTGCCTGATGAGCCAGTTCCTGTTTGCGAATATCAGTTTCCAGGGATATTTGGATCTCCTGAGTGACCAAAGCATGGTATTCCGACTTCCCATATTTGATCAAACTATAAAAGGTTGAATCTTTGCTAAGATAGCGCTCACTAATCTTAATACTGCGCAGATTCATATTGGTAGATACCAATGACTCATAGTTATAATTTTCTTCCAGGCGATCCCGATTCTCAGCAATCTGCTGGGTAGCAATACTTTGAACACTTACTTCAACATATTGAGCAAATCGGAGACGGGCATCGTCGTCAGCTTCATCTGCTGAAATGGTGGATCTCCCAATTCCATAGTAAGCTGTATCAGATTGAAGTTCACCGGAACGAACCCATGCGGGAACCCCATCGGGATTCGATTTAAGTTTTTTCGGAGTCGGTTTTTGCGAAAAATCTTCAAGACTAAAGGGGCGACCACGGGTTTCCCTGTCAAATTTTGTAGTATCCGGTTCAGAAGCCGAAAATCCCAGATTGGTTAAGCTGTACAGCGCAACTATGAAAATTATTTTTCTGATCTGAATGACCTTTCCGTATTGGCCGATATTGTAGTACTTGCTGGTGTTCAAGACAAGATTTGATTGTCCCTGAATTTCAGGCTTTGCGCAGGGTCACTTGTAGATCAAGGACATTGAGTTCATCGAAATGTCTAATCCCCATGTACGATATGAACCAGGGCTTCGACTGTGCTCAGCCTCCAGATAGTACTTTTCCTCATTGTGTTGGGGGGGTGTACATGTTATGATTGCAGTCTGTGCCGAATGAGCGGTTCTCAGTTATAGAAAGGATGCCCGTTGTGTCAAAAGGGGTAACAAAACAAAGCGAAGATTTTTCAAAATGGTATACTGATGTGGTTAGACAAGCCAAACTGGCTGATTATGGTCCAGTCAAAGGAACCATGGTTATTCGACCGTATGGATATGCTATTTGGGAGAAATTTCAAGGCGTCCTGGATCAAATGTTTAAAGACACCGGTCATGTAAATGCTTACTTCCCCATGTTCATCCCTGAACACTTTTTAAAAAAGGAAGCTGAGCATGTTGAGGGTTTTGCCCCTGAAGTTGCTGTAGTTACCCATGCTGGTGGTAAAAAACTGGATGAAGCCTTGGTTGTACGCCCTACTTCAGAAACCATCATCTGGCACATGTACAAAAAATGGATCTCATCCTATCGGGATCTTCCCCTATTGATCAATCAGTGGGCCAATGTTGTTCGTTGGGAGATGCGTACGCGCTTATTCCTGCGGACGACTGAGTTCTTATGGCAGGAAGGTCATACTGCTCATGCGACAGAGAAGGAGGCTCAGGAAGAGACCCTCACCATGTTGAATGTTTATCGCCGATTTGCGGAAGAATACATGGCTATGCCAGTTATCACAGGCAAGAAAACTGAATCTGAAAAATTTGCTGGGGCGGTGAGCACCTATTCCATCGAAGCCATGATGCGTGATACCAAAGCATTGCAGGCTGGAACTAGCCATAATCTGGGACAGAATTTCGCTAAAGCCTTCGAAGTAACCTTTCAGAATAAAGATAATAAAGAAGAACTGGTTTACGCCACCAGCTGGGGGGTCAGTACTCGCCTGGTTGGTGGTCTGATCATGTCTCATGGTGATGATAAGGGTTTGATTTTACCACCTAAGATTGCTCCTTATCAAGTCGTCATTATTCCCATATTCCGGAACAACACAAAAGAATTGGTTATGAGTAAAGTGGATGAGCTGGTTGCTGATTTGCGTCATGCTGATGTTCGCGTCCATGTTGATGATGATGAAAAAGCTTCACCTGGTTTCAAGTTCAATGAATGGGAAATGCGTGGTGTGCCCATGCGAGTTGAGCTGGGACCGAAAGACATTGAAAAGGGTCAGGCAGTGATTGTCATCAGACATTCTGGAGAGAAGCACTTCATTCAATTAAGTGAACTGGTAAATTTCCTCAGTGAACAAATAATTACGGTTCAGGATGAGCTTTTTCAACGGGCTCTGGATTTCCGTGAATCAAATACTCATACAGTTGACAGCTGGGATGAATTCAAAGACGTTCTCGAGAATAAGGGTGGATTTATCAAAGCCTACTGGAATGGGTCAGCAGAAGTTGAGGAAAAGATCAAGAATGAGACCAAAGCTACCATTCGCTGTATTCCGTTTGACCAGCCTGCTGAAAGTGGGAGTTGTGTCTATACCGGTGAGGAGGGTTCGCAGTTGGTGATTTTCGCGAAGGCGTATTGATATTCCGAAACTAGTTTCCAGCGAAGCCAAACTGGTTTCAGGGGACATTTTTTGGGGGTGCTTAAGCCTGTTTGAGTTCTACTTGTTACGGCGAAGTAAAAAAACGAAGCCAGGAGCGCTTGAAAACAGGTTTTGATATCAGCTGCCCCTGTCAGGAATAGTGGGACTTTTTTTAAATCTGTAGCTTTGCCTGCAAACTCCCTCCGCTCCTGCGGAGCACCTCCCCCGAGGGAGGATTATTCGTGCAATTAGCGAAATTCGCGATTGCTTTTATTGCACAAAAAATGTTTAATCAAGTTTACCGGGGTAAAGCTCTTAAGCGAAGCTTGGTGATTTACTTTTCATGTCTGAGGGATTCAATGGGATCCAGTGCAGCGGCTTTGTAAGCTGGATAAATACCAAAAACGATCCCGATGAAAGAACAGGTAAAGAGTCCGATAAAGACCCAATCAATAGGAATCACGGTATCCACACTCTTAAGAACCAGGGTAATCATATTCCCTGCCCCAACCCCCAGCAACACACCGATCACACCCCCGATCAGTGACAGAAAAACTGCCTCCAAGAGAAACTGAAACAGAATGTTGTTCCGAGTGGCGCCGATGGCTTTGCGAATTCCGATTTCCTTGATGCGCTCGCTGACAGAAACCAACATGATGTTCATGATACCTATTCCCGCAACCACCAATGCAATCACGCTTACTGCTCCGGCAAACATTTTAATCCCTGCTGTAAATGAGCCAAAAGTTTCGATAAGCGCATCATTTGATGTAACTTCAAAATCATTTTCCTCATCAGGACCCAAACCCCTGACGATACGCATCTGATCGATAACTTCTTCCTTGACTGTATCAAAACCTTCCGCATCCGGTGCTTTGATAGATATGCCCAAAGATGTCCAACGACTACTGAAGTGTTGCAGGTAAGTGGTAATGGGAATCACCACAAAATTATCCTGACTTTGGCCGAACATTTCCCCCTTGCGCTTCATTACTCCCACCACATTAAATCCGATCCCGTTGATGGTAACGGTTTGATCCATGGGATTCATATAAGGGAAAAGCTTTTCAATTACATCCGTCCCAAGCACCACAACCCGGCGATTATATTCTATATCCTCCGGGATAAAATTACGGCCATAGTCCAGAGAGTAGCTGGATGCTTCCAAACCCCATTCATCAACTCCCTGTACTCCCACATTCGGGTTGGTTTTCTCTTTTTGATAGCGCAGGGTCTTTCCTCCACTACCATCTGCAACACTGACAAACTCTGCTCCGACCATGCGCTCTTTCAGTTCCAAAGCCATATCATAGGTAATGTTCGGTCTACGCCAGTATTTGCGGCGACTGCTATGATCACCCATTTGAATCACCGGCGATTTTTGGACAAAGATCACATCCGAACCAAATACGTTTAAGCCGGAATTAATGGATGATTCCAGGGTACGGATAGCTGTCATCACCGCAATGATGGCAAATACACCAATAACAATACCCAACAAGGTTAAAATGGACCGCAAAAGATTGTCCCGAATCGCTTCCAGAGCCATAAAGAAAGCATCACTTAAGGTTTTAATTGATGTTCTAATATACATTCGAATCAACCCTTTTTGTCAGTTGTTTTACCTGCCACAAAGGCACAAAGACACGAAGTTTTAATAAAAGTAATTGAACAACGGATAGGCTCTTGGTTGGCTATGTCTATGAACACTTTCGAATCCTTACAAAATAATTCTTTTGATACCATTTTTTATGGTTGGAACATTGAAATTTATCAAGAACCCCAGTCTTTTATTTAACATTCTTAGGTGGCTGAGAATTTGAGCCTTCCATACTGGATTCATTTTGTCAACAGCCTTCAATTCGCAAATTATCAAGTCATCGACCAAGACATCTAGACGTAGTCCTTTATCAAATACCAATCCATCATATTTGATTGGAATATTTACTTGCCTTTTGATTATCAAACCACGTTTTTCCAGCTCATAGCAGAAGCAAACTTCATAAATATTTTCTAGTAACCCTGGTCCTAATCTTTTATGAACAGTAAAAGCAGCATCTACAATTTGTTCTGCTATAGACTCTTCTCTTTCTGTAAGAGATTCATATCTCTCGTGAAATCCTTTGTATGCCAACGCGTTGATAAACTACCTCTACTTCAACAATATCTACTTAATTCGCTTCGTGTCTTTGTGCCTTTGTGGCAAGTAGAAATAGTAATAACTGTTGTTTTATTCATAGCGAAGTGCCTCGATCGGATCCAGCTTGGCTCCTTTTCTGGCAGGGGCAAGGCCGGCAAAAAGTCCTACTGCAATACTCAGGGCAATTGCTCCGAAAGCGATTCCGAAAGACATGCTGGCTGGAAATAGAAATTTGCTGATAGCCAAACTGGCAGCAGTAGATACCAGAAGTCCAACCAGGCCACCAGTAGCAGTGATCAACATGGCTTCGATCATAAACTGCCCCTGAATCTGCGAGCGCGTAGCCCCCAACGCTTTGCGTACACCAATCTCACGGGTACGTTCTTTAACAGAGACAAACATGATATTTGCTATACCAATACCCCCAACTAACAGTGATAGTGCCGTAATGATTAGACCCGTTCCCCCAATGGCCATCTTGATCCCTTGGTAAGTTTGGCGGAAAGAATCCTGTTGATTAACTGCAAAATCATCTTTTTCTTCAGGTTTCAAGCCCCGCAATACTCGCACAACTCCACGGAGTTCTTCCTTGGCATCTTCAACATGTTCCTCAGGAACTTTAACGGTAATACGACGCATCCCCCAGGGACCGTGAAAGATTTTATTAAAGGTTTCCATGGGAATCAAAACCTGGGTATCTTGAGAAAACGCGCCCATAAACTTGCCCATCTCCGCCAGCACCCCGATAACCCTGAAACGCTTTGAACCAGCAAATATTAGTTTATCAAGAGGGTTTTCCTGGGGAAAAAGAGTTTTGGCTACTTCTGAGCCAAGCAGGATGATCTGGGCTCCTGTTCGATCTTCAGAATCAGTAAAAAATCGGCCAAATTCCACATCTACAGTGGATACTTCAGGGTAATTTGAGGTTACTCCATGAATAAAAATATTCTCAGCAGAGTATTCTTGATAACTAAGGTTCGCTGAGCGTCCTCTTTCTGTGGCAACTTCCAGAGCATATTCAGAACGGTTTCGAATATCATCAGCCATATCAAGTTCAATTCGCGGTCTATTTCTTAAGGTCCACCAATCCTCATCACCAAACCAGGGCCATTTCTCAACATACAGGTTTCCACGACCTAAAAATTTCATGCTGTCTTCAAATAAACCGTCCACACCACTGATCAGGGTCGACATAAGCGACACAGCAATGATGCCAATGACAATACCTGTCCCGGTCAAGATGGTCCGAGTCTTGTGTGCCCAAAGTTCGGACAGAGCGATGCGTAAATTCTCCCAGAAGAAGCTTTTCATTTACTTCGCTCGTTGTGTTGATTCATCCACAGCAATTTTACCATCCAGAAGCCTGACAACCCGGTTGGCGTGAGCGGCAATGTGTTCTTCATGGGTAACCAAAATGATGGTATTACCCTGTTCGTGTAGATCATCAAACAGAGCCATGATCTCCTCACCTGTTTTCGAGTCCAGATTTCCAGTCGGTTCATCAGCCAGGATGATAGCGGGATCATTTACCAGAGCTCTGGCTACGGCCACACGCTGGCGCTGTCCTCCAGATAATTCATTCGGTTTGTGATGAGTCCGATCACCCAATCCCACCCGCTCAAGAGCAGCGATGGCCATTCCTTTACGATCAGCGGCTTTGATGGATCCATTGTAGATCAAAGGCAGTTCAACATTCCTGAGACTGGTTGATTTGGACAGCAGGTTAAAAGTTTGAAAAACGAAACCGATCTGCTTATTTCTGATATGAGCTAATTCATCATCTGTCATGGTGGCTACATTCACACCATCCATAAAGAAATCACCTGAGGTAGGAGTATCCAGGCAACCGATCAAGTTCATAAGCGTGGATTTCCCTGAACCTGAGGGTCCCATGATTGATATATATTCATTGGATTCAATGTTAATAGAAACACCATCCAATGCGCGAACTTCAGTAATTCCCATTTGATATATCTTATGGAGGTCTTTGACTTGGATTAGGGGCATGGATATTCCTTTAAGAATTCAGAATTCAGAATCCAGTAGTTAGAATTCTTGTCAGAATCATTTATCGTTTTTTTAATCATCGTCATTTTATCAGATTTTACTGTTATATGAAGTGAGCAGTTTTGAAACTTCTATACAAAGTGAATTTGCATTTTCAGTTTCACCATATCCCAAGTCATGAGTGAGTAATAGATAGTAACGGCATTCTTCGAGGGAGGCCTGTGCAATATTATAAAACCGCTTCTTATCCGCTTTCCCTTTACGCTTCCAGCCCTCTGCAATGTTTGCAGGAACTGAAACTGCAGCTCGGCGAAACTGACTGGTAAGACCAAATTGTTCTGTTTTTGGAAAAGTTTTGGACAAGGTATAGATTGATAGTACAAACGCATGAGCTTTTTGCCAAACCAGTAAATCTTCAAATTTTCTTGCTGGAGTCAGCATTCTCGTCTACTGTCTTCTGAATTCTGAATTCTATTTTTCTTCTTTCCCTGCATTAAACTTCTTCCGCTTGGTTATCTTTACCTTATCACCATCATTGAGACCACGACTGATTTGTTTATACGGTCCGGTAATGATCTGGTCATCAAGCTCCAAACCAGAGATGATCTCAAAATCACGCTCACCTATGATTCCAGTGATGATCTCCCGTTGTTCGACTTTCTGACCCTTACCCTTCTCATTATCCACTATCACAAATACAACCTCAACTGGGTCAAGGTCTTCATCCTCATTATCCATGCTGCTATCCGCCCGGCTTAACTCTTTATCCTGTTTTTCTTCAAGTTGCCGTGGTTTCCGCATGGTTACACTTTGAATAGGCACAAATAAGACATCCCGTTGAACATTCGTCCGAATATCCACTGCAGCAGACATTCCGGGACGTATTTCATCGGGCGGATCCATTAAGCGGATATGTACTTTAAAATTGGTTACTTGGTCCAGGCTCCCCAGATTACTGTTTTGGGCACTATGGGCTATCTCAGTGACAATCCCCGTAAACATGGTGTCCTGTAAAGCATCTATTTCGATCTCAGTGGTATCTCCTAGAGTCACATCAACAACATCATTCTCGTTGACATCAACTAATACTTCCATATCGTTTAGATCCGCAATAACCATAATGATATCACGACTGAATGCTGACCCCAGAGCCATCTCCCCAACTTCCTTGTTGACCAGTGTTACCGTACCTGACATAGGAGCAAACATTATGGTTTTATTATAATTATCACGCGATTGAGTCAGAGCGGCCTGGGCTTGTTTTGTAGATGACAGGGCTTGTTGGTAACGAACCATAGCGCTTTGAAAGATCAGCTCACTCACCATCTGCTTTTGATAAAGTTTATATTGTTGATTTTTTTCCAGGGCTGCCAGGGAAAGCGATGCATCAGCCGATGCCTGCACTTGTTCAGCCCGATCGACATCTGCTTTGTAACGAGTCGCATCCAGTTGTGCCAGGAATTGTCCTTTTTTGACCCAGTCACCTTCTTTAACCGCCATTTTAATTACGCGACCAGCAACATCGGCACTAACAGCAACCTCTACCACAGGTTGAATCTTACCAGAGGCAGCTACCTTGTGGACAACCTCTCCTCTTTCAACCCTGGCTGCCTGAACATCCTTGCTGCTTCCTTTTTCCTTATTGACTGCAAAATATCCAATGACTCCCAGGAGGACCACTGCAACAACGATTATAATTATTTTCTTTTTGGTCATGATTTCCTCTTATTGTTTTCCCATGAGCTGGTGGAGTCCTGCTTCGGCTATTTTCAAATTATATTGAGCCCTGATCAAGCTTAATCTGGCATCCTCGTAGCTAGCTGTGATGCGCAAAACGTCTAAAATTGAGAGCGACCCAATTTTATATTGTTCCTGAGCCAGGAGCAAATCCTGTTCAGAAGCATTCAGGATCAATTGTGATATTTCTACTGATGTCCCAAGGGTTTCCATACTCTCCAACGTTTGCGCCAAATTTTTTCTCAAATTTCGCTCTGCCAGATCATAGTTCTCAACAGCAATCTTTGCACTGATCTTACTTTGCTCAACACTCCGCCGAGTACGCGTTCCATTAAACAAGTTCCAGGTCAGATTCAAACCAGTTGAAAGCGAGGCAGTGTTATCACCAAATACATCCCCGAATTCTGAACCTCCATTGGTGTAGGATGCGTTCATTCCCAACGAGGGGATATAGCCGGCTCTGGCTATTTTTACATTATAACCGGAAACTTCCTTATTTCGATCCAGCAATTTTAATTGAGGATTCGCCGCCAATACATCTTCAAGTATATTCTGTAATTCGGGAACTTTCACTGCCACCCATGCAGGTTCCAGAAGCGTTAACTCAGTATCCCACTCGCGGCCCAGAATTATATTCATATCACGAGCCTTTGCTTGCAGGTCAGCTTCTCCATTGATTATTTGCAATCTTGATTGTTCTATGTTCACCCTGGTTTTCAGAGTATCATTTTGTGAAGCTGCTCCAAGCTTGAAGCGTTCCAGAGTTAATTGATGTTGATATTCACTAGTCGCACGATTTTCGCGATACACATCCAATAATTTCAGGGTTGAGAGATAGTTATAGAACGCCACCTTGACCTGGTAAACGGTACTCAATTCGTAGCTGGTCAACTGAATATCAGCCAGATCCTGAGCCACTTCAGCTGATTTCAGGGTGTTCCACCAGCGACCACCATCCCAGATATTCTGCGAAATACTTAGGGAAGTACTGTAACGCTCGTTCCAGCCCAAGCCTCCAATATCAGTGGAAGAACCTGAGAGAGAATAATTCACGCTGGGTAATATCATACCGATATTACTTTTAGCCTGAGAAACACTCCGATCAGTCTCAAAGCGGTTGATCTGTAAGGATTGGTTTTGCTTCAATCCTAACTCAATACACTCATCCAGGTTCAGCGTTTTTTGACCCTGGCTAAAGGCAAGCATGGGGATATTTAGAAGGATGAATATGAATAATTTGCCTGGTCTATAGAGCATTGATAGTCCTGTAGTTTTAAAAATTATTGATTAATTGTCTGGTAAGTTGGAAGAACCTAGCCCATTCCAACAGAATTAGCCTGGAGGAGAGCAGCACCAAGAGAGACCAGGATCAACCAGGGGATGCCTACTGCGATCATGCCAGTTGCAGTGGGCTTGTTATAGAGTTTGGCAAATCCAAATCCCATTACCACCATACCCCAAATGCGAAAGATATCCAGCTGGTTTAAAAATTGTTTAAAAAATGAATCTATATCATCGAAAATTAGTCCGGGGCTAAATATCATATCCGTTGATTCCTTGATCATAATCAAGGGCGTTTTAACAAGCAGCTCCAGGGTTCCTACACCAGGAATCATATTCATGAAGAATCCATTTCCACTAATGAGATAAGTCATCATCACCATACTGAATATCTGGAAAAACTTCACCTGACCACCCAACCCAAAATTACCAACAAGCAAAAGGATCGCTGAAAAGAAAGCGGCCATTATAAACAGCATTATGGGAATTAACGGGTAACCCCATAAATTTCTTAAGGCTAATGGATTTTCACGTGAGTCGTTGATCTTTTCCCGGGCATCATGCATGCGTTCTGATATCATTTCCTTGGTGTCATCCGGGATATCTGGATTGTTGGCTATTGATTGTTCGGTTTTTATTAACCGTTGCTCTGCCTCATAAAAACTCACATCCCTGAAGAAAAAAGGTAAAATTACAATGGCAGCTGTAACAATGAGTAGTGGGATTAACCAGTCTTTGAATGAAACACCATTAACAAAATCATCAAAGGCTCGACTTGGAACAAAGAATAAATCTATAAAGCGTTGTAAACGTGATGTGTTTCCCATTAGGATATCCCTCGAATACTTGAGAATCGGTATAGGTGTCATTTCTTATAGTTATCATGAGCCGATCCAACCCACAAAGACTATTCTATTCAATGGCAATCAATATGCCACGCAATTATTTATGCTATTTCCCTAACTTTATTTTCTCTACATAATAGCGAACTTACTTCAAAGCAAAATGATCCGGCTGATACGCAATTTTTTCAGCTTTAAGTACATCATACTTCATCGAAAAGATGGGGTCATCATCATTATCAAGTAAACTGATCACAAAGCGAACGACCTCACCCTCAGGACGGGCTAATTCCTTATCCTGACGCATACCATCATATGCAGCCATGATGAAACCGGGAACCCCATCAATATGATTGTCACCTGCCCCCATTTCCTGCGCCACTTTTTCCCTGGCAACAGTAATCTTCTTCAGCGGTTTGGTATCAGCAGCATAATACTCTTCGATGATTATCGGATTATCAATACTTTTGACATAAACCCTGGTCACTACTTTACGAGCTTTAAAGCCATTTATATTTTTTTCATAGCCCATTATCTCGTGAGTCAAGCGAGGCGAGTCATCTATATCATTTTGATCTGACTCCATATCAATCTGAAGTTCATTTTCTGCTTCCTGACGAACTCGTTCCTGCCTCACTTCCTCAAAAGAAACACTACTGTAAACCTGTTTGTTCTCATCATAGCGCCACCTGATCTTATCACACAGATCAGAGAGCAAAATCTCCTGGCTTTTTCCATCAGAATCACTGATCATTTTGACCAAGGTGTTATGCATTTTGATCAGGGTTGTTTCTTTGAGCTTACAGCCGGAGAGATAGCTACTGGTAAGAGTTGTGATCTTTCCGACAACCGGAATTTCAATCACCGTACGCTCTTCAACATGGTAGGCCTTGTTGGTAGCTGCATAAAGGGGCAAACTGTAAGTAATCAGTCCCAGAATCACGGCTAGTGTTAAGGCTGTTTTGGTTTTCATGACTTCTTTCCTTTTCTCCGGAGACTTTACACTTATCCGGTGGGTATGTTCTTTTTGTAAATCATCCATAGCCCATAGTAAAGCAATCCCGATACCAACAAAATTGTGAGGGTTTCCAGGTTGAAAATATATTCCCACGGATTTCCATAAGAAAGCCCTCCATCTGCGTCATTAAGCATTTTTGATAAGGGGTCGATCTTGGCCAGGTTGAAACCCCAGAAAAATTTTCCTATAAGCTTGAACAGTGCTCCACTCTTGAAAATGATCGCCCAACTTATGGCAAACAAAAAAGGTCCACCGATCCCAATGAGAAGAGGTCTTCCCTTGACGTATGTTCCCACCAGCATGAGAAATAGTGCCAGAGGTGCCATGCGAATGGCTGCATATAGAAGATATGAGAACCATCTCCAGATGAGACCAATAAAGGAGATCTGGTCAAACACAGCGGATGCCATGGTATAGAGAGGTTCCCCCATAATCATGATAGCTATACGTGCGAAAAGCAGATATTCGATTGAGAGAAAGAGCGTTAACCCTATAACGCCCACTAATCCGGCTAAGATCTTTGACCCCAATAGTATATGATCACTTACTGGTAAACTGCGGAAGAACAGGGTACTGTTATCTGCTCGTTCTTTATAAATGGCATCGGAAAAATAGAATAGACTGAGAAACAGAACGAACGCGAAAGTGGTCTGCATCCCCAGTTGCAGCCCAAATGCAATTGGTTGAGCTGCCTTTTTTAGCGCTTTATCAACTGATTTGGTAGGTCCATCTCCCTCAAATTGGATTTCGAAGTCTTCACCCTGCATGTGAATGGTTACATCACCAACTTCCTCATTATTGATCTTGATGTCTTCCATCTTGATCTCACCATCACGCTCTAGGGTTTCATGAAACCAGTTTGAACCACGTGAGACTGACAGAAGCATTAATAGATTCAGGAAAGTGATAACCAGGATAGTTCCGATAATCACTCGTTTCCATTCCAGCCATTCGCGTTTCAATAAGATCATCATTGGTTTCATGCTGCACCTCCCATGAGCGCTACAAAAATATCTGCCACAGAGGGTGTTTGAATATCACCCTGATTCACTAACGCTTTTTGATCAGCATGCTCCAATAAAAAGACCCGTGATCCGAGAATACCATATTCACTCATTGGTTTCAGTTTTTCACGGAGTTCATCCGCCTGGTCAGCAGGAATGGTCAATTGCGTAAAGCGCTCTCCCAGTTCTTCAATACTGGCGTACAAGAGGATCTTCCCCTTATTAATAAAGATAACATCACTGAGGATATGCTCCACTTCTTCGATCTGGTGAGTAGAAATCAATATGGATTTTTCTTCATCGAAATAATCCTCCAGCACACTGCTATAGAGTTGTTTTCGAAATAGAATATCCAGGCCGTGAGTGGGTTCATCCAGGATCAATAGTTTAGTATCGGTGGCCAAAGTAATTGCCAGATGCAGTTGGGTTTTCATTCCCTTACTGAGTGTTTTAATCTTTTTTTCCATGGGAATGGTGGTGGTTTTTAGAAAGGCTTCCGCTTTGTTCCAATCAAAATTGGGGTGTATTCCAACCATGAATGCCAGAAGTTCACTAACTTTCATCCAGGAGGGTAAAACTGAGATATCCTGAATCACGCCTGTTTTAAGCATGAGCTGTGCTCTGTGGGAACGGGGTTCATAGCCTAAAACCTTGGCACTTCCTGTATAATCCAACTCACCGGTCAGTGCCCGCAGAAGCGTGGTCTTCCCGGCTCCGTTGGGTCCTACCAGGCCGACAATACGACCAGCAGGAATCTCCAGGCTCACCCCATCCAGTGCCTGCAGCTTTCCATAGGTTTTACCAATATTCTTTAACTCGATCAGTGCAGACATTAGACTTCCTCTCCATAATTTTTCTGAATGAGTTTGATCAGATCTTTCTCTGATATGGAAAGCAGCTGAGCCTCTTCTATCAATGCTTGAATAGTTTCATTCTTAAACCGTTCACAGGCAATCCTGCTGAGCTGTTTGGGGGCATTCTTTTGTACAAACAAGCCCAATCCTCTGCGTTTTTCCAAGAGACCCTCCTGAATTAATAATTGAGTGGCATTTAATACGGTCTGGGGGTTCAGGCTATACTCACTTGAGATCTGCCGGATGGAGGGAATTGCAATCCCCTCTGGTAGCGTCCCTGCGAGTATATCCTGGCGAATAGACTCAGCCAGCTGTTGGTAGATCGGTGTTTTTTGATCAAAATTCATAGTTCTTTCACCTCTATTGGTGTTCTACATTACTATAACACCAACACAACTGGTTTTGCAAGAACTTTTTTCAACCACAGAGGTCGCAGGACACACAAAGCATTTGTTGCTGAAAAAAACACTCCTCGTCACACCGGGATGATGAAATACCATTTTGCCCACATATTTCATGAGACAGCACAACCTGACTTGTTATTTTGATTTATGAGGGGCGTTATGTGTCATGCTTCAAGAGCACCTCGGGCGAGGTATCAGAATGCTCCAGAAGGATTACTAGCCTACTTTTTTGTTGTCTTGCGATTTGCCTCTAAATAGCCTGCAGCCATACGCTTAAAGATACTATCCTCATCAGAGTCACTTTCCACTGGGGCAATGGACTGTTTTTCTTTGGTTGATTCTGGTGTGGATTCAGGAGAATCATCTGATTCAGTTGCTTCTTCCTGCTCGGGAGAATCAGCAGGTTCAGTGAAGTCCACCAACTCAGCTGCTTCATCCGATTGAGCCGATGTCTCAGGCTTGGCAAAATCCACTAACTCATCGGTTTCATCCGATTCAGTGAAGTCCACCAATTCAAGTGATTGCTCTGGCTGAGTCGGAGCGGCAGGTGCGGTAAAGTCATCTAATTCAACTGACTCCTCAGGTTTGACAGATGCAACCGGTTCAGGTTGATCAACTTGCTCAGCGAATCCATCCGACTCAACACGCGCTGCAGGTTCGGGTGACTCGACTTGTTCAGCGAATTTCTCCTGTTCAGAAGATGTCTCAAGTTCACTGGATGCTGTCAAGATTTTTTGATCAGGACGCATTAGCTCCCGCGGGTCATATCTGGTAAAATCCTCCATCTCAGGAATGGTTACTCCTGCTTGTGAAAACTTATTTACAGATAGAATTGTCCGCCGTCTAAGAATCTCTGCTTCTTCCTGCCCAAAAGCGCCAGTCTTTTCCAGATCATTGATCTCATCTAATACTGGCAATGATTGAGCAATAAGTTCGATTTGTTTGCCCGTCTTGTCATCTCTGTAGAACATGATGCCATCCCATAAACTGAGAATGATGGCTTTTACGCCCTCAATAGCCTCAGATGATCCTAGAAAATCAAACTTTTTGTCATTACCTGAATCACATGCTGTGACAATCAGATCACGCACTGGCAAATTCTTAATTCGCCCCACAACTTCGTATAGTCCCTGAATCGCTTCTAACATCAATATTAGACGTTTGGGTGATGAAAGCTCCTGTTCCTCGATCACCACAACCGATAACCTTACGTATTGCAGTCCACTTTTTTTACCCTCTTCTACTGCTGTTGATGTGATCTTTTCTAAATTCTCTCCAGTTAGCGAGAGGACTTTTGGGAGGTAATCAAGCGTAAATCTGATCGAAGCACAAACTTTTTCAATATCCCGCTTAAGATCCTGGCCGTCCGGTTTTAATATTGCTGCCCAAAAGGCAGTATCTTTGAGCTTTTCCAACTCAAACATCTTTAACAGCTTATGCTCAAAGGCATTATACGACTGGGTTATTTCCAGAAATTTGCTAAAAGAATGAAGCGCAACTGTTGGATTCGTCTCGCCCTCATTCTCCAAAATTGCAGTGAAGACCTCAACCAGCTCACACTCTTCAATAGACCTAATTAATTTATTGATTGAATTGTCAATTTCAGACCTAAGCATTCTTAACTACCCTAACTTTGATATCATTGCCATATTACAACTTTATGATCCATAACCTTTTAATATGTATTGCCATGACGGCAATTCATTGAAGAATTATGCTTGAGTTTGACTTTTTTTCTCTGCAAGTACTTATACCAATTGGACTTCAAAACTGCATGAGAAATTACAACTATTTTCATCCAGACAAGGATCAAATCCTGGTCTAGTCCAGAAAATCGTTTTTAATCTTAAAAAAATATGCTTTCGCGGCTTCATACTCGTTGGGAATCTCACCATCCAGGATCGCTTCCTCAATCGCTGTTTTAATGCGACCAATTACAGGACCCGGTGGTATACCCAACAATTCGATGATCTCATTTCCACGCAGGGGCGACTGAAAAGCGCGTAAAGCATCCTTCTCCACAACTACTTCAATCCGTTCCATGACCCGATCGAAATTACCATAATAACGTTTTACGCGACGGGGATCCTTGGAGGTAACATCAGCTCGTACTAAAATCATCAGGTCATCCAGATTTTCTCCAGCTTCCACAATGAGTCTGCGAATTCCAGAATCAGTGACCTCAGTCTGAGCCAGAGCGATGGGTCTTAGGTGAAGTCGAGTCATCCGTTTCAGATAAGCAGTTAACTTGCGCGAAAGACGCAGACGCGGACCAATTTCCTTGAGCATCATACGACCCAGTTCTTCATGACCATGATAACTCCAGCCTGTACCAGGAATGAATTTTTTGGTCGCTGGTTTTCCAATATCATGCACCAGAGCAGCAAAACGCAACTGCATTTTATCCGTGCGTTCTGCTGTATTGTCCACCACCTTCAAAGTATGGTGAAAAACATCCTTGTGACTTTGTCCATCGCGATCTTCTACGCCCCCCAATACAGCGATCTCTGGAAAAACCAACGGAAGCAGACCAGCAGCCTGCATCACATAAAAACCAATTGATGGCACTTTAGTTCTCAGTGTTTTGATCAACTCATCCGTCACCCGTTCCTGTGAAACGATCTTGATCCTCTCCACCAAACCCTGCATGGCTTCCAAAGCTTCCGGCACCAGATCGAATTCCAATTGAGCTGAAAAACGAGCTGCTCGCATCATGCGCAAGGGGTCATCATCGAAGGTTTTTACGGGATCCAGGGGTGTCCGCAAGATCTTATCCTGGATATCCTGAATTCCTCCGTATTCATCTATCAGATCACCAAAATGATCTGGAGCAAGGTTCAGAGCCATGGCATTCACCGTGAAATCTCGTCGACTGAGATCGCCTTTAAGGTCGGTATATACCACCTTGGGTTTCCGGGAATCAGCTTCGTAAGTTTCAGTACGAGCCGAAGCCACTTCGATCAGAAATTCACCATAGGGAATCAGAGCTGTCCCGAATTCCCCGTACTCAACTATTTCAGGCACCTCAAGATGCTTCCCTAATTTCCGGGCAAAGGCCACACCATCGCCTATGACCATAATATCCACATCTTTACTGGGAACATTAAGAATAAGATCCCGGACAAAGCCACCCACAGTATAGCATTCCAGATCTGACTCTTGAGCCAAACGACCGGCAGCATGCAGGACGCTGAGAATATTCTTGGGAATTCGACTAATCATACGCATTGAAGATAATCGGAAATCAATTGTCACAAAGACTCCAAGACACTTCGAATCATAAAATATTTGAGGTACCTGAACGGCTATCACGCAGGACAACCCTTCTGAGATAAATATTTCCAGCTGGATCAGTACTGACTACTTTGTTCGCATGTTGATCAGCATCCGATTCAGTCACATATTTTTTTTAATCCCCTTTTTTCTGGGTCTGATTTTCCTGGGAAATTGCTCTGTGGTCTTCCCTGTGATTGCTCCTTTTGCTGACCTGCCTGAGCCGACTGGCTCCTACTACGTGGCAACTCGGACAGTTACCTGGACTGATAGTTCCCGGGAGGAGACCTTTACCAAAGAACAGGATTACCGCAGAATTGTGGTACAGGTCTGGTATCCAACCAAGGAAACAAATAGGGGGGTTCCCAACCTGTATATCGATGACCCGGTCCACCGTCTACCGGCAATTGCCAAACAGTTGAGACTTCCAGTCGTACTCTTCAAGCACTTTGATAGAGTAAAGACCCATTCCGATACTGCAGTTCACATAAATGAATTCCAGACTGTCTTCCCGGTAGTCCTCTTTTCCCATGGATTGAGTGGAATGCGCTTCCAAAACACCTCCCTCATGGAAGAATTAGCCAGCCAGGGCTATGTGGTCTTTGCCGCTGATCATAGTTATGAAGCCAATATCACAATCTTTGAAAACGGAGAAACGGCTGAATATCGAGCAGGTAAACGTCGCGTACTAAAGGGAGATCGGTTGGAAAATATTGATCTCAGCCAACTTTCAATCATCGTTGAAGATCTGAGTTTTATCCTGGATAAGGTCAATGCTGGTGACTCCAGATCATTCCTCAACGGGCTTCCTTATGACTTTAGTAGAATTGGTGTGATCGGCCATTCTTTGGGCGGAGCTGCCATTGTTAATGCAGCAGCTATCGATCCAAGAATCGGGGCTATTATGGTTTTGGATGGCTGGTACATTCCGGTTCCGGATACAGTGATCTCACAGGGTGTTGATCAACCGATCTTTCATCTGGGACAAAAGGAATGGGGCGATCCAATAAATTATCAACGGATGGACCGCTTGTTGGCTAATAGCAGTGGGGCGATCTTTAAATTGCTAATTCCCGGTACTCAACACACTGATTATACAGACATGCCCCTCTTTACCCCTTTTTCACTCTATATCGGATACACTGCCACCCGGGATCCCATAAGGCTAAATAGTCTTATCAGGCGTAGCACGGTTTACTTTTTTGATACGTATTTAAAAGGACAGGATCCTACTGGTCTGACAGTAGTGATCAAAGCAGAAAAAAACGCTGATAGCTATGTCTATATTCCAACAAGCCCTTGATCACACGCTTTCCTATTTGATTCGAATTTCAGCACTTTTGTTTATGAGCTCCACTGCCACAGTTTGATTCCCGCCAATAATGATATTCACCATGGAAACGAGATCTCCAATATCTACCCTATCATCACCATTTAGATCGGCATAAAATAATTCCAGATCGGTGGGCTCAGCCCCTTGACCTAAAATGATATTGACCAAACGGACAACATCCTGGATATTGACCTGTCCGTCTGAGTTAAGGTCACCCAAACCGCCACCGGAACTTGAAGTGGGTGGCATGATCACAAAATCGATCCAGGCGCAGTCACTTCCGTGAGAAACGGATCCGTCTTTTTCATATTTCCAGCTGAATTCATGCAATCCAGGGGTCACCGCATAGCTTGCTTCTGTCCATGATATTTCGCCCTGCCATTGTTCCACAAGCGCCCCATCCATGAAAAATTTAAGTCCATCATAATATCCTGATGTACTGGATTCGGAAGAGACCTTGTACATGAAGGAAAGATCACCTGGTTCAGTTACATCCAGAATGAGACTGAGTTCAGCATTCTGACTATCACCAACATTGCCTGAGTAGGCTGCATAGTTACCTTCGAAAACATCTTGGGATTGAACCAGCCAATCTACGTGACCTGCCAATTCCCAATCAAAAGCCGAAAAATTACCACTTTCAAAATCTTCTACAATAAGACCGGCTACTAACCTGAATTGTCCCTGGGCAGTATATCCCAGATCCCCGGTTGCCAGCCAGTTAAAGGTAATGTTATGCTCTACCGGGGTGGCTGGAATAACAGAAATAGCAAAATCTGCCACCTGTAACTCACTACTCAGCAGATCATATAGAATTACTGGAGCATCTGGCAACGTGATGTATCCATCATCAGAAGAGAGGGTCACCTGGAGGGTAGAAAGATCGCTGCCTCCCTGGTTCTCCATTGATAGGGTCAAAATAGTGCTTTCACCAATATCCAGTCGGTGATTATCATCATCATTCACGAGGATATCGCTCATCACCACATGGGGAGCCCGTAGCAGAAGCTCAAAATCTGCTGTCCACTGTCCCAGACCAGCCATCAGCGAAAGAGATAACTCAGCCAGATGGTTATCCGGACAATCTGATCCGACCATGATCGTGAAGGGTCCCTGGGCAACTGTAGAATCAGGTGCCAAGAGATCCACTTGAGCCGCTTGTATCAGAGTGGTTACATAGGGATCCCAGGTACTCAGATCACCAATGACATTATACGCCGTATCAACACCAACATTATGAAGGGTAAAATAGATATCCAATGTTTCACCAAAATCAGCCTGTCCATTACCATTGCCCTGTGGTGAATCGTCCAGTATGATATGATCTACAATAAGGTAGGCACCATCTGGCGTAATGATATTGATCTCCCCAAACCAGGGTTGCAGATTTTGCCCGGTAACCACTAGTTCAGCGACACCTGGTATCAGGTCAGTGGGATCAAAGAACAATGTGGCATTCCCCATGCCATCAACTTGCACAGCTGTGATATTTGCATTATTGATATTCAGTGAAGCATAGCAAAATGGAGGCGCTGAAATAACAATTTCACTGCTGCCCATGACAACTGCATCTGGAACACTGACACTTGCAGTTTCAGGGACACCCATATAGGTCATAAGAGAGGGATCCCCAAACAACTGGTAAATTTCCCAATAATAATTGGCTCGGGAAGACGAACTTTCGGTGACAGCCAGATTGCCACGATAGACCATGGCGGAATTGGTGATGGTCCATTCTGATTCCGGTTCACCATGATCATGAAACAGACCATCATACATGCCCCAGCTGGTTTGTTCATAGGTGGCACCTGATGGTACTACGGGACCATTTCCAACACCCCAATAATAATCTTCATCCCAATATGTGCTGTTGGTACCGCCGATGTAGCCAATGGCTCCTTTGTCAGGAGCCCTGAGAAAGGCTTCGCCAATGCATTCAGGTGTGTCAAATTTTGCAGTAAGACAGGCATTGGCAATGGCGGTGAAATATGCCTGGCTGTTGGTCAAGGCATTGACATTAGAAATAGATAAATAGGGGTCATGCCAGGTAGTGGCGCTTCCGTGTGCAGTATAATTAGCAAAAGCGACTCCTGCTGACAAATCCGCTCTGATGGCTGCGGCACTGGAACCAGAGACCGGATAAAGATAGGTATGCGAAAGAATCCCATGTTCGGGATTAAAATAATGCTGCGTGCCATAATTGATCTGACCGTTACCGTGAGTAGGACCGAAGGTACCGTCCATACCGGCGATCATAACCACTTCGCCCAAATAGCTGGGGTCGGTCATTGTGTATTGCTCATACATGAGGGTCTTAGCGATCATAGCTTCCAGCTGACTGACCGAAGCAGCAGGAAAACGTCCCAAATACATATCGGGAAGCATGTCACCCGTCACCTCTGCGTAATATCGATCCGTTACATGGGATCCGTGATTTCCATTGGGTGCCGGTACTTGAGCCCGGTCTCCAACCAGGAGAACGAAACTGGGGGCCGGGTCTTCAGCCGTTCCGCCATTATATAGGTCTGTCAGCCAGTTTTCAATCGATGTAGAAGTGCTTCCCAGGTCACCTTCTCCCAGATAACCTTCAATGATGGTATAGCCTTGCCGCTGTTTCCATTGGATAAATGGTTGGAGGGCGTCGCTGAACATGCTGTGAGCAACAATAGCCATTTTGATCGGTGCTGTGACCAGATCTTCACGAACACCATCTTGCTGAACCAGGGAAGTGATCTGGCGATGCAATACTGAAAAGACAGCGGTTTGTTTTTGAGATTTTCTGGTCTGGGTTAATGGCCAATCAGACTGAGAGAGGTCGATTTGGAGCTTAAGTCGATGATGTATCCGTAATTCACCAGTCACCGGATTATACTCAACAGGCTGAATTTTCAGCAGTCCAATATTGGCATCTCGCATTTGTCCCAGCATGTCCAGCTGGAGTTGCTCTTGATCCAGATAATTATCTTCTGTGTAAAGATCATCATTCATAAGAAAGGGGACGGTGTTGGGATCAATATTTTTGGCCAGGGAAGGTTGAGCTGGAAAAACGGGCGCATCAAAGCCTAATGCTCGCAAATTGAGGGTCTCTGTTTCTGAATAGATCAGTGAAACTTGAAAATTATCGCCCTGAGGCAATTCGATGAGACGGTTCATACTGGGCAGTTGCGGGACGCCTGTTTCCAGAGTGCGGTGAAATCCGGGTATATTGAGCTGGGTGAACTCCCCTTGTGGTAAGGTGATGGCTTCGATCGAGATGTTCTGAATACTTATTTCAAATTTAGCTGTATTCTGATCTAATTGGCTAAGCCGAATTTCAGTTTTATCATTTTGAAAAGTCAGTTCCAAAGCGTTGACCTGGCTGATCGCAGCTATTAGGAATAAAACGACTATTGATGTTTTACGGATATTCAGATGCATTCTATTTTCCCCTTGCGTGTCATTAGTATTCTTAAGCAACAAAATTGCTGCCAATTAAGTGAAAACAAACTAACATTTTCCTCAAGACTTGCAGCAGCATGTGGCAAATTCTATATTCACCAGCTTTTTTAAACACAGGCAAGATTGCAAACTGTAGAATTTTGAAATATATCCTTAATCGTCACATCGAGTGGAGTCGAGATGCGAAGAATCAGATTTAGCTGAAAGGATAGCTTGAAAATTTAATGCCACCCTAGCTCAGTTGGTAGAGCAACGCATTCGTAATGCGTAGGTCAGGAGTTCGACTCTCCTGGGTGGCCCACATTTTAATGGCAAAATAAGAAGCTTGAGATCCGAAAAAATAAACCGCTACTACAATCAGTTGGAGAAAAGTAGCTCGGAAAATTTTGTAAATGATCCGACCTGTCTCAAATTGTCTAAAACGATGACACGTTGACTTTGAGACGGCTTTTAGGGTTTTTGAGACAACCGTGGAGCGCTCGAAGCTGTTACTAACTATTTAAGCGGACGCCCAATGACAATTTCTACCCGACGATTTTGAGCCCGTCCTGCTGATCTGGCATTACTGGTGATAGGGTGGTATTCTCCGTATGAGACTGCCCCTAAGCGTTTTGGAGCAATCTGCCCCTCATCCTGAAGATAATGAAGCACAGCCAACGCCCTAGCCGAAGACAGTTCCCAGTTACTGGTATATTTCCAACGATATTTTGAGCTAATTGGAACCGTATCACTATGCCCCTCAACTAGGATTTCCCGATGTGGATGGCTACTTAAAGTCTCGCCAATTTCAGCAATAAATTGCTGTCCTCTCTCGCTTAACTCTGCGCTCCCCGACTTAAACAATACTGAGTTGGGCAATAGAATACGATTACTTAGAACAAAGGTCCCTCTCAGTTCCTTTTCTAGTTTTTCTACTTCTTTTTTATAGGCCTGACTTCGTAGTATCTCCTGAGTAATATCCTCATTTTTTTTCTCAAGCTCATCTTTAAACCTTTGAACTTGTTTGTTCTCGTCTTCCAGCTGTTTATCCAACTGCTCAAGTTCCGCCCGAAGTTGGTCAAGCTCCTTGTCCTTTTCCTGAAGCAATTCGCTATTGTTCCCAAAACAGCTCATAAACAATAGCAGGCTCATCCCGAGTAATATTCGAACAATAAATTTTTGAACTTTCATCTCAGTTCCATCCCAATCTATTTTTTAGGTTTTCCTGAAGCAGGCTTTGGGACTGTCTTTTTCCCAATATCTTTGGTTTTCCTGGTGCTGGTCCGGGTTGAATTTGGTTCAGCTTTTGATTTGGGTTCATCTGTTTTTCCTGGCTTCCTGCTCATCTTCTTTCTGGCTGATCGAGAAGAACCTGGTTGTGCTTTTTTTATTTTCTCCCCAGACTTTTCTTTTCCACGACCGCTCCTACCAGAACTGCGTTTTGTTGCTTTCCTCAAACGCTGACCAAACCTGGTGAATTCCATAGGAAATGATTTGAGGCTTTGGATATTTTCACGCATACTGTAGAGAATAATTAGTAGTAATACAAAAACAATTATGACAAAAACAGTTATAGCTCTCTTGTAGTTAACCAATTGCTGCTTTAGCTCTGAGACCTTTTGATCTCTTTCGCCCAACTGATCTTCAATGTTCTCAAGTCTGCTCACCAGTTCTGCCATCCGAGCTTCAGCGGCCTCAGCTCGTTTGATGACTTCTTTAATTTCATCTTGCTCAACCAATGCCTGTTGACTTGTTTTGATATCGACATTTTCCTGATTCCCCGGTTCACAAGCTATAAGCATAAACATACTTAATATGATGACGAATAAACCAAGCTGTTTCCCTCTTTTAATTTTCATACTTAATCCTTCTTTTAAGATTGACGCCTTCGCAAAAAGTCCCTCTCGCAGGGCGCAGAGCGCGCAGAGCGTTGTATTGAGTTCATCGAAATGACGCAAAGTGTTGATATATATGGATTAGGAGCATTCACTATATGTGGTTGTATTTAATGGTTTTAGGGCACATTTCATGAATTTTCAGATACTTCTAGCGGTTTCGTCAAGATTGTATATCCTCGCCCTTTTAGTGCTAATTTTCTTACCATTATGTATGGCAAAAAAACATAATGAACTATATCCCTAAATTCTCCTTATAATCTGCCAGGTGGAATCAGACTCCTTTCTATTTTTGATTTAGGAATTCTACTGCTTTAGCCTGTTCGATAAAAATTCCGATGGAAACATCTTCTGACTCCAAGTGTGGGGCTAATTGCTCCAGATCGAATGTCTCAGGGATTTCCTGAAAAAGGAGGGCTATCTTTTTAGAGTTTAACATTTTGCCAGTATGCTGAATAATGTTAACGAGTTGGATAGCCTTATCAATATCAAAAAAGAAGTCACTATCTTGGAAATCATACAAACGTCTGGTTATTCCCTCCCCTTGCTTGGTAATAATTGATTTCTTGATCTCACCAAAGGTTTCTGAAAAGTTCCCTTCTCCCACAACTCTTCCAATCACAATATCCAGTGGATATTCAACACTAAATTGAAATGGCATATATGCTCCTATTTAGTATCGCATTTAACTCAGGACTATTCATAAGCCTGTGAAAAATCCTGGTAACCCGCCTTCTCAATGGCATCCAGGATCATTTTTTCATGCATCGAAGGATCCTCCCAGAGTTTTTGACCTTTTTCTGACAACAGGTGAATGGGATCATAATAGAGATAGACCATTTCATCTTCAACACTGGGGCTGCGGTAAACAGAAATTCCCGTTACCTCGTCATAATAATCATAACTATGGATATCTCTCTTCCCACCACCACCAGGCGCATCCGTTACAAATGTGGGGGTGTTAAATCCAGCAGTCGCACCTCTCACGTGGCGTTCCAGCTCTAGACCATCTTTTAGCGTGGTCCTCAATTCTTCAGTCCCTTGAACCATATCATGTTGATAGACATAGTAGGGCTGAACATTCATGAGTGATAATTGTCTTACCAGGTTGATCATTGCTTCTGGTGTATCGTTAACACCCCGTAAGAGCACACTCTGATTGCGTACCGTAACACCGGCTTTAAAAAACAGATCCATGGCTTCTCGGGTAATGGACGTAATCTCGCTGCTATGATTGAAATGAGTATGAACGACCACCTCTTTGCTCATTTCCCGTCCCTGATTGACAATGTCGATTATGGCATTTGTCCACTCCGGTTGAGAAATAATTTTCATGGGCATCACTGCTGGCCCTTTTGTGGCAAAGCGCAACCGTCGTACATGGGGTATGGCTAATAGTGTTTCACCGATTTGTTTAATGCGGTGAGGTTTTAACATGTAAGTATCTCCACCAGAAATGACGACATCTTCAATTTCCGGTCTCGAAGCAATGTAGGCAAACGCCTTATTCCAAGTATTGGGGACCGCCTTAAAACTCATTTTTGTCACCTGATCTGTATCACTCCCAATGGCATAACTGCGCGTACAGAACCGACAATAGACCGGACACACATCAGTGGGTAGAAAAAGCACTTTATCAAAATATCGATGCACCAGACCCGATGTAGGAGAATCCGCCTGCTCCTCCAGGGAATCTAATGACAATTTTGGATGATCAGCCAAACGCGTGGATGCCACCGGAATAAATTGAATCCGAAGCGGATCATCATAGGGGTTATCCCAATCGATGAGACTAATAACATAGGGGGAAAGGCGCAGATTCATGGGCGCCAACCTCATTCCTTCACGCACATCATCAAGGAAAGCTGCGGGAACCAAATCTTCCAAAAGCTCATCAAGATGATCTACTTTTGTTGCAGAATTGCTATTTTGGAAGCTCACGTCCATAAAAGTTTCGCGGTCTACATTTTTAAAAGCTGGGATTTTCTGCCAAAACAAATCTGACGAAAAGTCTCGGTGCGCTAGATCCTGCAGAGTTACTGGATCTTTAATAGCATCCGGTATCTCAATCTCGCTAATTTCATCAAGTTCAGAATGATCAGTCACGAGGTCAGGTAGATCATCAATAGTCTCAGCAGTTTGATATTTATTAAATTCTTTGTTTGAATGTAGTTTTCCATGCATAAGAAGACTCCAGTTTTTGTTGATTAAATATGGATGAGTTGTTTATACCAGACATTCATGCTTTCGATGGATCCGCCGATATGAGTATTATTAATTAGCGTGCCGGCGAATTCGTAATCTGCCCGTCCAAAGGTAATATTCATTCCGTAAGACACAGCCCTGGCAATGGTATAGGCTGTATCTATGGGTTCTGTAAGCATAGCTGTTTCCATGTGATCCAAAAGCATTTGTCCCAGCTGATTTCCTCTATAGGCTGGAATTGTAGCAAAATCAGTCATTTCCACAGCTCGACAATCATAGTCCATTTCGGCCGCAGCTACAGCCACAATTTCCCGTTTGTGTCTGATCACAAAATAACGCACATTTTCAGCCATGCTTTGAGCGACAAAAATTGGATCCGTAATTGGAAACGGATAGCTCGCAAAAATCTCACGGTAGAGTAATGCCAAGCCTGGGCTATCTTTTATTTCAGCTTCTTTAATTGAATAATCCTTTGAAAGTATTGTGCTTTTTCGTGAAAGCCCCTGTGTAAGTGTGGCAGACTTTACTTTCATTATCTCGCTCGTTTTATGTGGCTTTTTACGTTTCTTGGTAATAAAGTTTGACATAAAAGCGATTCCTTTGGGCTTTTCACCTAAACCTGGAATGCGTGCTTCTTCCTCATATCCCTGGGCCATAAACTCTGGTATGAGAGCTATGGGTATCTTGGCAAATATCTTGGAGTAATGATGCTCAAGAGCCAACGATTCCGCCAATGCCAGTACGTCCTGTACTCTTTCTGGTACAATTTTCATGATATAGACCCGATCGCTTAACGGACCATGTTGAAGTTGACAGGTTTTATAGTTAATTGTGATGTCAGTCTTGGAGATGGTTCACCTCATCCTTCCTTAAATATGAAACTGCAACGAGTGTAACTGCGGAAATTAGCATACCATAAAACGTGGGATCCAAGCCCAAAGGCAAATCGACCTGGGTAATAATCATAGTCAGGGCAGACGTGCCACCACCAATCATAGCCCATAATGCAGCTAGCGGAGTTGCTTTTTTCCAGAAGAATGCAGCCAGAGTTGGTATAAAAAGCCCGGCAACCATGAACTGATAGGCATACAGTATGGTTTCCAGAACCGTGGTGAAAGAGCTGGCCAAAAGAATGGCAATTATTCCAACTGCTAAGGTTACAAGCTGCGAAATATGGATCAGCTGTTTTACATTATATGATTTGGGACTCAATTTCTCGATTAAATCATTTACAAAATTTCCGGATGAAGCAAGTATGCAGCTATCTGCTGTGGACATTATAGCGGAGAAGTAACTCGCAATTACAATTCCCGTAATTCCTATTGGCAGTACTTCCCTTAACAGAATGGGCACTCCCATTTCCGCTTCAACACCAGGGAATAATACCCGGGCAATCATACCCAGGATGACACCGGTAAAAGCCATGACGGGATATTCAAAAGCACCGGCAATATACCAGGCTTTTTGAGCATCTTTAACCGAGCGACTGGCAAAGACCCGTTGATACAAAGTCATGGCTACCAACCAAATTGGTACGATGGTCAGGAGCCAGTTGATAAATGTAATTGGCTGTATGTTCGAGAAAGAAAAATATTCCACAGGGAGTTGCTCACGCAAGGCCCCAAGACCACCAGTTTCCATGATGGCAAAGGGGATGGCAAACAGGATAAGACCACTAATTAAGATGATCCATTGTACAGTATCGGTGTAAATAACTGCCTTCAAACCACCGAGAGCTGTGTAAGCCACGATGATAAACCCGATGACATAGATAGAGAATGTGAGTGGTTCAAGTCCCCAGGGTGCTGTTGAGATCACTGAACCAGACATGAGCTTCGCTCCTGCCAGGATTTGACCACTGGTAAATCCCAGATACCCAACACCTGAGATCACAGCTGCTACCATGGCGACTTTTCCATTGTACCGATGACGTAGAAAGTCAGGATAAGTCATAAAACCTTGCTCTAAATCCAAAGTTTTTAGTCGAGGAATAATAAAAACAGCCGATAACCAAGCTCCCAATAACCCTGTAAATAATAACCAGCTTCCTGAGAGTCCCATCAGATATCCAAGACCCCCCAAACCGATTGAAAAGCCACCACCAACATCTGTAGCAGCAATTGACAAACCAATATGAGTTGGAGAAATGCTACGACCACCTACGAAGTAATCTTCAGCTGATTCATTTTTACGATAGAAATAATAGCCAACCCCCAGGATGATCAACATATAGATGACGAAAATTACATAATCTAGAAAAGCCATAAGAACTCCTTTATGTAGACCTAGTCACTCACATGAACGAACGAGAACTGTTCATCGTACTCTAGTCCAGTTTTTGCCAGTTTGGGTAAAAGGGTTTCCTCTAAAACCAGGATTGGTTCTTCATCATCACCATAGATTTTATAATCGCCTGGGTGGATTGTATCAATGTATAGTTTGAATGCTCCCTTGTGATCAGTTGAAGCATCGAGCCGCACGACCATTCCTGCATGACCTTTTAGTTCTTTTTTAGCTTCTGATAAGCGTGTTTTTGCAGTTTCCGATATGGAAAACATGTTCACCTTCGCTTTCCTGAAAAAATAATTGGTATGATGGTAACAAGAGGTAAAACAGTTGATTGTTATAGAATAAATTTGGTTCTCAGCATAATGGTTATTGTGGGTTATTGGTATTATTCATAGATGTATTTTATTTTACGGGGAGTATCTGTGCGGTCTCCAAAATAGGAGCAGCTTCTACTGATTCAGCACCCATCAGATTAACGATCTTTAACAGGGAGACTGCAATATTGGCTTGCTCACGCTCTGGAAGATTTTGCAAAGCATTGAGTAAACCATCGTGCAACGGGGACGGAATCTGCTTTAAAAGTGCTTTCCCTTTTTCTGTGAGAATGACATTCCAGAGCCGACGATCCTTTTTATCTCTTTCCCTCAATATCAAGCTTTCTTTTTCCAGACGATCCAGGATTCCCACTACCGTACTTGTGCTCAAATAGGCTTGCCCGGCAATTCGAGTAACTGTGGAAGAACCGTGATCTTTAATAATACCCAGGCAAATGAGCTGGGGGGTCGTGGTATTGTAGGTGGATTTAAGTTTCCGTGAATGAATATCAATGGCACGAATAATTTGACGTAACGCCTGCAAGATTTGAAGATCAAATGGGAGCTGTCTATCTTCGGGTTTTGAATCAGTTGTTTTGGTCATTTTAATTTACTCTTCACGTTTGATTTATTTCTTTAAGTCACGGCTGAATATATCAAACGAATCATCTCTACACAAGTTGTTAGTGCACTAACTATTACTATATTAATTTTTCTTGGACTCTTACGGTTTGTATACTCCTCGCCAACGGGAGGGACATTAACAACAGAAGTTTCTCACGAAAATCTGTAATCACCTGTATTTGAGTCAGTTACAACGATTATGATACACTGAGCTTATGCAATGACATGAATAACAATAACTTATCAATTACCCTATGCTGGTTATTGAGTTTATCGAAATGCAGCTTGGGGATCTAGAATCCACACAAAAAAGGGCTTTAGCCCAAGATTAATCAGCTACACAGTTGGGCTATAGCCCCCCCCGAATTTCTTGTGGTCGGTTAAACCCCAAGCTGAAGCATGGGGTAAGAGTTGCCCTATTCTCACACAGTCTTTATAACCCTTATACCTTTGTACCCCAGAATATTTTATTGACCCCCAATCTTAATGATTGTATCCAGGTACGCATTATTATGATGAACCATTATTATTAATTGCAGCTATGCTAATCTGTCTTGATCTATGGTCCGGTATATTCTCAGATTGTTGTTAAATGAACATACTTTTATTTGATACAGATGTTACTCATGCTCTTAAATGTCTTTCAGTATTCCGTAATAATCGAACAGAAGATCCTCATAATCTGGAGTGATAGACTTTGTTGGGTCATACTCTGGACTGTTTTTGATCTGCTCCATGGTAACCCCGAACAGGATTTTCCTTTCAGCCCAATCAATTGTTTTGGACCAAAATGGTGAAACCAGAACCTTTTTACCGGGGAGCCAGTTCCGAGTATTCACAACGATATAGCGGATTGCCCAAGCCTCATCATCAACAATAAAGTCTTCAACATGACCGATCTCTCCATCTTCCGCTAAGAGATGGTAGCCTGTAACCTCATTTACTGAGCGGAGATGCTTATCACGTTTAACATCAGCCTCCGACTTGTCTTTATCAAAGATAGTTGGGTATGCGCCTCCCGGTGTCAGCATAGCTCCCATTGCCTGCTCACCGGTCCAGTAATAAGGCCAATTGTTATGCTTGGACAATTCAATTTCAAACTGCCTGGAAACGGGCATATCTGTTTCTATACTGGGTGCAGACTCTATTTGTTCTTTGGAAAGGTCAACGGGTAATTGCTGTGTATCCCAATCTATTCCCTTCAACGAAATCGGGGAAATAAGAATTTGCCTTCTCAGAAGCCATTTACCCGTATCCGCCACTAAATATCGGATCACCCACTTGTCATCATCAAATAATAAGTCTTTTGATTTACCAATTTCCCCAGACTTAGATTCTAGACTACACGCCATAATTTCTTTTACGCTACGTAACATGCTTTCCTCCTTGATGTCAAGTTTTCGTCACGATAACTGGGCTTCATGCTCCAGTTGTTTCATGAAATTTAACCGTTGTCTTATTCATCCTTCTGCGAGGGGGGTATAGTCTGCAATAAGAGAAAACTCACTCAACTTCGATGCAAATGCGGCATCCAAGAAATTCTCTACCCACCAATAAATATCGTAGCGATGTACATTTTTTCTGAGTTTCTTCATCCTAACCTTACGTTCGGATTCTGGCATGTGCACCGCTCTTTGAATTGCTTCAGCACACGCTACCGAGTCATGTGGATTGACAAGTAAAGCTCCAGATTTTAGCTGAGCCGCCGCGCCGGCAAATTCACTCAAGATGAGAATACCTTCTGGATTTGATGCACAGTACTCTTTTGCTACCAGATTCATCCCATCCTTCAATGGAGTCACAATCGCGATCTCAGCAATTCGATAATAGGATAACAATGCATCTCGGCTGACTGCTCGGAAGTGGTATTCAATTGGTGTCCACCCGGAATGTGAAAACTCCCCATTTATCTCACTAACCAATCTTTCAATTTTAATTTTGAGGTTCTCATAATGTGGTATATCTCTGCGACTTGGGACTAGAATTTGGATCAAGCTCAACTTGCCCAACAGGACTGGATACCTTCGGAGAGCCTCTCTGAATGCTTCCAGACGCTCAGGGATACCTTTTGTGTAATCTAAACGATCAACGCCCAGTATTACCTTTTGCTCCTCAAAATATTTTTCTTTCGTCACCACCTTGTGTGTCACAGGTTTTGAACTTGCTGAGTCGTCGAATTCTTTATAATCTATGCTGATCGGAAAGACTCCAGCCCTCATAGTTCGTGTTTTTCGCACGATGTTAATGACTTGCCCCTTCCCTTCAATTTTTGGTTTGTCGATCAGTGTCCGAACACTGCTTGTGAAATTCCTCCTATCGCGAGCTGATTGAAATCCAACCAGGTCATATTGCAGAAGATCACCTAAGATATCAACTCGCCAAGGTAGGCGTGTATAGATATCTGTAGGCGGAAAGGGTATATGCAGGAAGAAACCAATTTTATTGTTTACACCCAGCTCTCTTAGAAAACGGATCATGCTTATCAGGTGATAGTCATGAATCCAGATAAAATCATCTTTTTTAATGATCTTTTTTAATGATTGAGCAAATTTCATATTGACACTTTGGTAGGTCTTCCAATACTCTGGTTTAAATTTACAATGGTCAATCAGATCATGGAAAAGAGGCCATAAAGTTTCATTGGAAAATCCCTTATAGTAGTTTTCAATCTCGTTCTCATCCAATGTTACAGATTCCAGTGAATACCCAATTCTGTCATCGAGAGAAGACAGCAAATTCCCAATCTTTCGAGGATTTTCTGTAGTTAGTCCGGACCACCCAAGCCAAACACCTCCGCGGTTACGTAAAACGGGGGCAAGCGCCGTGACCAGTCCTCCCGATCCCGGCTTCACCTCTAGTGATCCACTTATATTTTTATTTACTACAACTGGCAACCTATTTGATACGATAATTAATCTGTGGCGTTTCATATTCATTTTTTTTGCTTACCTCTTGGATAATTTTTCGTTCAGTTTCTTCTATTTGACGAAACCGCAAAAAGTAATTTAAAAATCATCAAATACGCCCTAACCCATTTAATATTAACCACATAACGCAAATACCCCTAAATCCATAAATATCAATACTCTGCGCCTCTGCGTGCTCTGCCTGCCCGCACGAAGTTATACGCAGGCGGGCGAGAGGTACTTTTTGCGAGACCATCCTATTTCCATTTTTCTAAAAACTGAAGAAGCTCGTCAGGTGGTTGTATCCAGAGGTTCGCCTGTGTTTCACGCAATTCATCTCTAACAAGTACTGTCAGTCCTTTATATTTTAGTTCCCAGAAAGCATCCTCATCCGTAAGATCATCTCCAAGGTAAGCCACTGTCGTATTTGGGGTTACTTCTCGCAGCACTTCTCGAACAGCCCTACCTTTGTCCATTGTTGGTGAGATAAGCTCCAGCCCCCCATCAAATTTCTTAAGTACCAACTCGTGATGCTGGGAAATATTTTCAAGTTTCATTGTTAATTGGTTTTGAAATCTCTCAACATCTTTGGCTTGAATAGTTCGCCAATGAAAAGCAACCGCACCAGGTTTCTCTTCTACCCTGAGCAAAGGCTCTACAGACAAAGCCGCATCAACACCCAAGCTTAAACCCATGTTTTGATTCGGGCTAAGATCAACCAAGGAATAGTCTCCATTGGGGAGCAGGTGCTCATGACCGTGGGTGCCCCATATCTCTACATCCTGTTTCAGGTCAAGTAAAGCTTGCAGTTCGCTAATAGACCTTCCCGTGATAATAACTAGCCGTACTGTGGGATTACTGATGATTGCATCAAGCATACTTTTTATACCTGGATATGGATAGGCCAACTGTGGGTCATCGCAGAAAGGTGCCAATGTTCCATCATAATCCAAGAAGAGCAATTTTGGGCCATCCGAATCCAGCTTTTTATAAAATTTACGCAGGTCTATATCATTGTTTAGTCTCTTCATATAATAATCTTCCAGTAATGGTTTTATTTTAGGTCAATTCTGTGTTTTGTGCCGCTTACCAACGAAAGCATGAGAGTCAAGTATTCACGGATATGCCTTGTGATTAAAAAGTTTTCTCTCGCAAACTTTTTTGCCTTCACACCCATTTCTGATAATTTTTGTGGGTTACCAAGAAGATGTCGAATACGCAAGGCAGCCCCTTCAGGAGAATTAACCAAAAAACCCGTATGATGATTTATCACTTGGAGTCGTATCCCACCAGTATCTCCCCCGATAACTGGTTTTTGCTTCCACATACCCTCAGTAACGGTTAAGCCAAAGCCTTCCCTAATTGATTTCTGAATGACGATGGTAGCCGCTGATTGAAGTGCGTTTATTTGGCGATGAGCATCGTTGGGAAGCTCTAAAATGTGAATATCCGGATCACCATTTGAGGCCAATCTCACTTCCTCTAATACTTCCTCACCTTCAGGATCATCGCTGGCGCCACCCCCTGCAAGAACCAATTGCAGATTGGGTACAAACTTTTTTGCATGCTTCAAAGCCTGAATGACTCCAATGGGGTCCTTAAAGCGATCGAAACGAGAGATCTGCACCAACAAAGGGGCATCCCGGTCGATATTGAACTGATCACAAACTGAAGATATCTCATTGGTATCCAACTCAATATTTTTCTCATTCAATGGATCAATACTGGGAGGAATGAGATAAACAGGATGCGGCATGGGTTGGGCGAAAGCAGCCAGGGAGAATATACTGGCATCATACTGAGCGATATAATTTCGCAAATACTTCCAAACTGGCCTGTTAGGTTTATTTGCATCGATGTGACATCTCCAGATCCATTTTCCCTTTCTGCCTTTAATGTTTTGCAGCAGTGGAGCCGGTTGCGGATCATGTATAAAGACCACATCTGCATCGCGGAGTTTTGCTTCCAGACGACTGGCATTTTCCGTGTTTGTCCTCTCGTAAGCCTGTAGCAAACGCGCTGGTATCTGTACATTATTGCCTTGAATAGCATTGTGGAAATGTTTGGTGCAGCTATAAAAATCAGGATTTCCATTGATAACTTCCCAGCTCGTATCAATTCCCAAATCGTTCATGAGCGGGATCATTTTATCCAATATTTCTGCAACCCCACCCCCGGCTTTGGTGGAATTGACATGCACAACGCGCAACCCTTTAAGCGGTTTGGCTAACTGTTGGAGCTGTTCAATTACATCCAGTCCTGTTATCGGCGCGTAATCAAATATCAAACGATTCATTTTTTATCCTGTATCTGGTTCATTAGGGTTTCACTCAACTGATTGCGTAAATCGGTGAGGGGTGAAAAGTATGGGTCAATATCGGCGATGCCGTTGATGGCATCTTCATATTCATCACCAAATGACATGAGCCAATGGCTGAAATCATCAATTGATTCGGATGTCCTGCGTCGCGCATCGATAAAGTGATAAAAAATACTGCCCAGTGATAGTTCTAACACAAGCGTTTTCATTATCTCAGGTTCAATGACTGTCTGCATGGTTGTAAACACAACAATCTCTGAGCTGATAAATTCAAATTGCTTATCCCGGCTTGCTGTGGGCAAAACATCTAACTCATCTATTCTTTCATCAATAATTTCCAGTAACTCAAATCGCAGATTATCCATGGTTGTAAATGTTGTAGGATCCACCACCCCGAGTTGTTCGGCCATTTTTTTATCATTCAAACTATGAGCGGCCCACGCAGCAAAATCATTATGATATTCCGCATCCTCAAAACGGGGGCGCAGAAGACTGCCCCAGAAATGGTAGTAAATACTTTCCGATTCAATTATTTCAAGATTATCGCGTAGTTCTTTGAGTGTCCGAGCTTTCCTGCCAGTTGCCAGGGCGATAAGCGCACAATCCTTAATTACCAGAGGTTCTTTTTTTTGTACTTTCATAATGTTATAAATTCTGTCCCATAATCGGTTTTTTCTTAGTTTTTGTTTTCTCCAGCCTAAACATACCCATTACCTGTCGTATACTGTATTGGATAACCTGGTGTTGTTGCTCCAGAAGTTTGCTCGTCCCCTATCCCCCTTCACGTCTTTTCTTTTTGCTTATTACAAAACAATATAACAGTATACTAATAATAGCATGCGCTACTATATGTCCACTAATGATTAGTTCACGATATATTACCATGCCACATGCTTAAATGCAAGCACTGTCATTGTGTTTGACTTCCTGTGTGCGAGATTTGTATTTACTGGAGTTTGCACTGATCTGACTGGAAAACGCGAAATTCGGTTGTATATGACTAGATCATACTATATCTGGATTGAAAGTTGACGAAACCGCAAAAAGTTCCTTACGGTTGAAAAATCATCAAATACGCCCTAACTCATTTAATCTTTACCACATAACGCAAATACTTCTATATCCATTAATATCAATACTCTGCACTATTTCGACAGGTGGTTCCTGAGCTTAACCGAAGGGCTCAATACAACGCTCTGCGTGCTCTGCCTGCCCGCACGAAGTTATACGCAGGCGGGCGAGAGGTACTTTTTGCGAGACCATCATAGTTGTGTAATTTAATTTTGTTCTAGATTTGTTTGGCTTTACCATTAACCGAAAACGGACGGTATGACCGTTGAAGACCGATTTATTCCGACATAAGCAGTCAGAAATTGGAATAACAAGTCAAAGAGTACTGCTTTATAAAATATACGGGCTACTTACGTTGCTATTTATTTAGCCAGATTTTTAATCCTGCCATTATCATATCAATAGAATAAGTCCCCAGGATCAAGGCGGTTACTTTACCTGAAACAGCGATGTATTGCTCAATCAGGGACTCTCGTTTTCTGGCAATAACATCAAATAGCTTCTTCAGAAGAACGATGATAGTGATTGATATGGTTACACTCACTACAACCGCAAGAATAGCCATCTTTAACTCGAGTCTTTCACCAGCCATTATACTCACGCCAATGGTTCCGGGGCCAACCATGATTGGCATAGCGATATTTGTACTTAGATGTTTTGAATCGGCTCGCAAACTGTCCATTGCAGATTCGCTGTTGAATACAAATTTTAAAGCAATAATGAGAAATATAATCCCACCAAATATTTGAAAGGAAGCCATTTCAGCTTGCAGTACAGTTCTAAATATATAATCACCCACTGCTGCAAATAGAGAAAATACAGTTATAGAAATCAGGCCTGATGAAAACATTAACCTTGCAAAATATCTGTCACTTTTATTTCTCATGATGTCAGTGAGATAAACAACCAACAGAAACGGGTTCAAAAGCATCAACATCAATATTATTACATTAACAAATGTATTCATCATCCCCTCCAGGGGGTCCTAACGTTTTTGTTGGGGTAATGTTCACTTTAAGATAACCACACTTACTTACCAGCCTTTGTGTGGCCTGGATTGTCCAGCTTGAAAGCACCAGCTTCGCTTGGCTGGCGCACATTTCCCCTTTTTACATCATCAAATGAAAATTGCGCAGGTATTGAGGATCTAATTCATACGCATCATATTTTTCAAATTTATTATAACTAATTTGGTTCTTTAATTTAACAACATATTTTTCTCTAAGTTCACAGTATTTATCAAGAGTCTTAATTATTTCATAAGGATTATTTGTCGATGCTCTTCTTGCCCTGAATCGGACATATGCTCCTCCTCTGGCTAATATTTTAAAATAATCTTCGATTGATTCAGAAATAGTAGAATATTTTTTTACATACATATGTTTCCCGTCTCGGGTTCCTTTAGTTTGAATTCTCTGTTCATTTTTATTAAAAGACCAAACACCAAAAAGATTTCTTCCTTGAAGAAAAAAGCGAGATGTTCCCCAGCCACTTTCTATAGAAGCTTGAGCCAAAATAATGCTTGTTGGGTGCGTTAATAAACGGTTTTTCAAGTCTTCTACATCCTTGGCACTGTATGTTTTAATTAATTCATCTATGTGTTCTTGTTCTTTTGCCGTCTTTGTTTCCTTCTTAGAAATAACTTTTACTTTCTCGAGTAATTGAGAATATTTATATTTAGCAATTAGAATCCCAGGCAGTATTAAATCAATAAATTTTTTCTTTTTTTTCCAGAACAGTTAACTCATTTAGAGAAATCACATTTGTATAGTCAATTGGTTTTACAAATTTCGCATCTATTTTTACTATATCATCAACAGATTTTATTTGTTTTTGAATTATCCTAGGGTTTCCACTTGGAGTGCTATCTTTTTTTATGTTTGCATCCTGAGATATCTTTTCGATAGGTTTATTCGTTGATTGGTTTTTTTGTTTTTTTGTTTTTCCCTCACAATTAACAAGAAAACTACTACTTATGAGTAATACGATAATCCATTTAATAATATTTTTCATATTTAATCCATTCACGTATAACGCCCATCATCGACAGCAAAAAGCAACGCGACGAGGAACGGGGAGCGACGCTTTTTGATGTCCGAGTGCATGCGATTGTTAGGCTATTTCATTTAAACCTCGAAATGGCAGATCTCACCGCCTTACCGAGTGAATTCCACGAAAGCTCAACTCCAGATTTAAGATCTTCCCAGGATTCTTCGCTGGCTTCTTTGAGTTCGCTAAATTCCTTCTGCGTTGCATCCCATATAAAATGCATCTCCTCGATTTGCCTACAGTACTCAAACTAAATATTAACTTCCATTCACGCTTTTTACTGTGGCTTTTTGTCCAATTCTGATCAACCTTTCGGCCTCATAGAAATCATATATGCTACAACTCTCACCTGATATTTCTATTAAAATATCAGGTGGATTTACATCAAGGGCCATGGCAACTATTTTGTCGCTCATCATTTCGTAAGATTTACTCATAATATCAAAAGAGCTTAAGCTAACCTCATCTGTAGAAGATATATCCATGTTTAATTGCTTTTGAATTTTCCTTAGTGCTTTCTGATAATATGAAGAGTCTTTATCCTTAGAATTATCATGTTTGTCTTTTACTTTAATTAAAGGAACGTTAGCATTAACATCAACTGCAATTAAAATATCATTCTTAATTCGTTTTGCACAATTGATTGGAATATTATTTACCACTCCACCATCTACAAGTATGGATCCCTTGTATTTGACTGGCGTTAAGACATTTGGTATTGCAACAGACGCCCTCATTGCGTCATAAAGACTGCCCTTTGTGAAAAGAACTTCTTTTTTGTTTGTTAAATCAGTAGCTGTTGCAGAATAATTAATTTCCATATCCTCAATTCTCAAATCTGGTATAAATTCTTTCAGCGCTTCAAAGACCTTGTTCCCCTTAAGAAAACCTTGCTTACCAACCGTAAAATCAAGCAGTTTAAACACATCCATTTTATCGAGTGATGTTATCCAACTCTTGTACTCCTTAAGTTTTCCAGCAGCATATACCCCACCAACCACTGCGCCCATAGAGGTCCCTGTTATAGAGTGAATATTATAGCCCTGCTTTTCCAGTTCTTCAATTACCCCAATATGTGCGATTCCTCTCGCTCCTCCGCCAGACAGTACTAATGATACATTTTTTTTCATGTTATTCTCTTTCATCGAATGATATTTAGTGCTCTTTCTTGAATTAAACCAGTCTTATGTTAAGCATGAGATGTGCAAAAAGTCGCGGGGATTTTTTTCGATAACAAGGCAAATATTGACGGCCTCGCAAAAAGTCTAACCGCGAGGTCGCATAGTATTGGTATTTATAGACATAGTCAATATTATACTATCTGGTTATTATTATTGATGTACGTGCATATTGCATGATTTTCCAACCGTAAGGAACTTTTTGCGGTGGCGTCATACTTGCTTTGAAGATCTTTTCTTCCATCTTTTAAAGTAGCTAATTATTTTAGATACTCAGATTTAGCATCTGCTTTCATTCCTTCTGTTTTTGCCTCTACCTCTTTTTTGCTGTTGCTTTTTTTGTGCCAGGCTTTGTTGATGGTGTAGGTTTATCTTTTTCATCATTCTTGGCGGGAACAATTTCCTGTTCCCCTTCACTTTTAAATTTATGCAGTAGCCCGACGACAGCTTCCTTCTTGCCCAGGAGAACAATTTTATCGTTTACTTCGATGCGAGTATCCCCCCCTGGAATCAAAGCGTTGCCCATGCGTATGATCATGCCAGCCAGAATATCCTCTGGGAATCCCATCTCACTGACGGTCCTGTACAAAAAGGGAGATGATTCCTCAACGGTGACGTATTCAATCGAGCCCCCCGCCTCATCAAGAGCCTCCTTGAATTCACGAAAGTGACTCAATGATAAGGTCTGTTCCTCATATTCTGCTTTTATTCCGGCGAGTTGTTGTTCTTTCTCTGCCAACTTATGATGCATGTCAAATAAAAGCTTGAGCTGTTCATCAATTTCGTTGGGAATCCCCTCCACCTTACTTTCGCTGGCATAGTCATAATATGCGCTCCCCAGACCAGTAAATGTTACACCAATAGCTGCCCGTAACTCATCTACTTCAGCCTGAAGTTGGCTTACTTCAGAAACCTCGACCTGTGTTTTCGTCAGCGCTGCAACAGCTGCAGCTCCACCCCTCATTTTTTTCCATAGTTTCATTTTCTCTCCGTCCTAAACAGTCCAAATATTTTTTCTTCAATGGCAACTCAAGATTATTTCATCAAGTTGTCCAGCTAAAAGTACGTCCCTTGTATAAAATGCACATTTTATACCAATTCGGTACCATTTTATATGCCATAATCTATAATTCTTAAGCTTACTCGTTGAAAGCAAACACTGGCACATAATTATTACCAGGTCTGGCCTAATTACTTCTTTGGCTTACCTTGCTGCAGGGTTATGTTTTTCGATGATACCAATATTTAATAATATTACTGTCATAAATAATGGTGGATATAATTAATTTTCAATGGCTTGATTGTTCGAGCTTCTGAATCTAGCAAGACAATCTTCCTTGGTTAATTCTGGAATAATTGTCCGAGCTCCGTGAGCATGTATTGGAATGAGTATTTAATTTTTAAAAAACTGGAAACGATCTTGATTATAAATATCACTTTAATTTTATTGCTACTTAGTTTTCCTTTACAGGCAAAAGAAATAGCTCAGTATGACAGCCTGGAAATCAGAAACAAATTATTTTTCGTTCAGGGTTCTGATACTCCATACAGTGGGTCCGTAGAAAACCTTACAGAGCATCACAAGAAGTTTGATGGCTACATTCTGGCGGGAGAAAAAGACGGGGTTTGGACATACTACCATGCGAATAGCACATTAGTGAAAAAAAAGGGGAAGTTTAAAGAAAATCTCAAACATGGGGAGTGGATTTACTTCGGAGAGGGTGGTTCAATTACGGAAAATGGGTTTTTCAGATTCGGTAAAAAGGACAGCATCTGGACAAGCTGGCAAATAAGTATTCAGAGATCCTCTACCTCGAGCTACTCTGAGGGGCTAAAAAGTGGCTCTTGGATAACTTATCATGATAATGGCAGGGAAAGAATGGCCGGAAATTTCTTGCACGGAAAAAAAGAAGGGATCTGGAAAGAGTGGACTTCTGAGGGATGTGAAGTATCGCGGACCAGCTATAAGAATGGAATCTTACAGGGAGTCCAAACCTACTGGTACAAGAATGGACAGAAGAAAAAAATATGCGCCTATATAGCTGGCAAGCTCGATGGTGCCTGGAAAACCTGGTATCCCAGCGGCAAAATAAAGGAAGAAAAAGCCTATCGAATGGGTAACATAGTAGGGTTTTATAGCACTTGGTGGGAAAATGGTTCACCTAAAGTCGCAGGAGCATATAAGGCTGGAAAAAAAGTTGGTTTATGGACCCGCATTGGGGAAAATGGGGTCATGCTGAAAAAAACCAGGTTTAATGATTGATTCTACTTCGGTTTTTTACCCAGATATCGATAACTGGTTCTGCTAAGCTGAAGCAGCTTGCAAGCTCTACGCTCACTTACCATATAAGTTTTTCGCAAATAATCCACGAGAACACGCTTCTGCCCAGGTTTGATCTGTAGACCCTGTAGGATATCCAGTAGCATCGCTTTATCAAGGGATAGCAAAGCAATGGATTTTTGCTGGGACTTCAACTCTACTTTTTGTTTGACAAGTTGATCACCACAGTCATTTATGTTGCTGTAATCTCTTTTCCATCGGTAATAAGTCGATTCACTTATTCCATGCAGTTCGGCAACTTTTCGCACAGATAATTCAGGACTTCTATCGGCAAATATTTTTGCCATTTTGTCAGGAGAGTATTTTCTTTTCCTCATGCTTTCACTTTCCTTGAATGATAATTTTGTTTCCAATCGACCAATTTAAGAAATAATCTGTCATTTATTTCGGTACTGCTTTGATACATTATCCTTGTTTTTTTACTCATAATGCAGTATTACCGTTAGATAATACAAATTAACCAGGTCCAAATCAAGGGACAGAGAGAAGGAACAACATGAAAAAAACGCTATTCGTCTTTATTGTTTTAATTGGAGTGCTTGCTATCAGTGTAAGCGCCCAGACCGAAAAAGGAATTGAAGTATTGAAAGTCTCTATCTGTACGGATGTGATTGAGCGAGAAGCTGTGGGTGTAGATACAGTATTCAGTGCTTCAGCAGAAAAGCTTTACTGCCATACTACCTTCGCAAATGGGGACACTAGCAGACACATTACTCATGTCTGGAAATATGAAGGCGAAGAAGTGTTCCGCAAAGAGCTGAACATTAAAAAGTCTGGCAAGTGGCGTACATGGACCAGTAAAAAGGTGAATAGTGAGCTTCGCGGTGCCTGGAAGGTCAGAATTATTAATGAAGATGGTGATGCACTTGCCACAAAGTCATTCATCGTAAAGTAGGTCATGTATGTACCAAGTCATATGGCAGGATACTGGCAAAATTGAATTTCAATTAAGTGGTACCATCACTGATGATGAGTTCATCCAGGTCATCCACCAACTAGAGTCATTATGCACCCAGAATTATGCTATTCATGTATTATTTGATGCTCAGACTTTAGAATCCTATGCTCTAAAAATTATGCTGACTAACTATGACTTTTATAAGAAATACAGTACCCACTTAAAGCGTCTGGCCATTGTATCGGATTCCAGCTTTAACGAAATAATATTGAACTTATTCAACCGATTTCTTGAAGTAGAAATTCAACACTTTGAACCTGAAAATGTTGAGGCCGCTAGAAGCTGGATATTTCCATCCAAGCTACCTTGATAGTTGTCAGGCTTGATTGCTTTCAGCAACAAAAAAGGGTTGATCGAATGGTCAACCCTTTTTATACCAACCTATCCAAACAAGTCCACATCAAAGGGACTATTGACCAGCAGCGTAGTTGGTAATTCTTCAAGGAGCGTATTCATCTTGCGAATATAGGCCACTTCCCCACCTTGATCAGGTAAATTGAACCCAAGTATAACCAAATCGCTATTCGCAGATTCTTTAACAATAATATCCTTAATGGTTCTATCGAGTAACTCCTCATCTGTGGTATTGATCTGGTCGGAAATTCGTTGTTTAATTTCAGTTTCTTCTTCTGACTCCTCATCAAGCTCACCAAGCTCTTCACCTTGCTGTTCCAGGTCCTCATCGTTGGCATACTCCTGATCATCGTTTGAAACAAAAGCTGATTTGATAGCATCTTTTATTTTCAAGAGGCCATCCTTTCCTGTCAGTTTGTCTACAAGGTCTGATTGGTGCTCTATCCTCCCAATCAATTCAGGATCAGGATAGTAGACATCTATGCTGGCCTCAATCCGTGATTTTTCAACCAGTTCTTCCAGCAATAAGCGCGTTTCCTGTACCTTGTCCCTCAGCACGACTGACTTCAAATGAATCTCAGCATCTTCCCATTCATCACTGGTGGCCAGGAGATGAGCCAGTAATAAACTAAAACTCCCATTATCCTGAGTTGGATCCCACCAGATAACCAGATGCTTCTTATTCATCATCGTATACCGCTTGCTGATGGAGAGAAACAGGAGGCTCATATTTAATTTCCGATATAATCGCAATAACTTAAAGAGCTGGCGCATTTCATTGTTCTGGAACAGCATCCATTTACTACCAGTGTCACTCCACTCCAGCATGATCGTGTTTTGTTTATATTGTCCAATGCCGTGAACCTGAGCGGACATTAATTGTCCCATCAACATATTGTCGGTTATGGCAACATTGGCAAAACCTGATATTTCCTCTTCTTTAAGAAATTTCTTGAAAGCTTTCATCTCTTCAGCAGCATCGCTGATATCTTCCTGATCCTGTTCCAATAAATTAATAAAGGTTATAAACCCTCGGCGTTTAGCCAAGGAATTAGCAACATGAGCAAGTTGTCTCCTCGCAGCGTTATTCTTTGAAAAGAGTAGAATATTAGGTCGCCAGTTTTGGGGATGTTCGAGATGATTATCCAGCTGCTTTAATGAAAACTGGATAACCGAACTCCAGATCCCTCGCCGGACATCTCCCCAATTCTTTTTCATCTGAGATTTTTTAATCATAATATAAAGAGCCAGAACGAAGCCAAAGCCCAGGATACATGCCCACACATTAATGATAAACATAACGGCAATCGTTCCCAGGGCTCCCATAAATGAAAATGCCCAATGAATCTTAAATGTTGGCCGATAGCTGGGACGATCGATCAAACCCTCGATAAAGGAAATCAGGTTAATAGAACCATAAGTAATCAAAAAGAACATGGTCAGAATAGGAGCGATTGCATTCAAATCACCAATCGCAATCACCCCTGCGGCAAAAACAAAAGTGATGAGTGTGGCTATGACCGGTTCATTCATTTCTCCTCGACCCTTTTTGAGAATTTTTAAGAGAATCCCATCACTGGAAAGGGCCTGCATGGTACGAGGTGCGGCCAATAAGTTTGCTATAGCAGAAGAAAGGGTGGCGCCCCAGATACCTGCATAGATCAGCGGACTCCAACGAGAAAGCTGGATCATAATAGCGTTGTTTGAGGTCAGCTCAGAGGGGGAAGCAGTAGCTGAAAGCCAAATAGCAATTGCCAGGTAGATGACTGAACCCACTCCCACTGCTAATAAGGTTCCGGTCGGGATGCTTCTTTGGGGATTCTTGAGATCACCACTCATGCTCACCCCTGACAAAATGCCCGTTACCGCAGGAAAGAATACAGCAAATACAGCCCAGAACCCATATCCTGTTCCATAATTAGAAGCCAGGGAAACCGTTGTCAGATCAGGTGATTTACCAGAGAAGAAGGATATGATGGATAAAATGACGACCCCAAATATGACATATTGGATCTTGACCACAATATTAGAACTAACCAATGCAATCGAAGTGAGAATGACAAGGGCAAGGATACCCACAAAAAGTTGATTCGCATCTGGATACAGGGAAATAACGGATTCAGAAAAACCAACAATGTAGAGCCCAATACCAATTGTTTGAGCAATGTAGAGCGGAATTCCAACCCCTCCACCAGCCTCAGCGCCAAACGAGCGAGAGATCATGAAGTAAGCACCCCCGCCTTTAACTTTCATGTTGGTGGCGATGGCACTCATGGAAAGGGCCGTGAATAAAGTGATACTCTGGGCAATAAGCATAATAATAATGGTGTTGAATAAGCCGGCATTACCAACGACCCAGCCCATCCGTAGGTACATGATCACACCTAGAATCGTTAAAATATTGGGTACAAAAACGCCCCCAAAAGTACCAAAACCTTTCTGCTCTTGTTCACTCATCTGACAATTCCCTATTGCTTAAAAGACACATTCAATTATTTCATAATAAATACTTTTAATACCTTCAATATCAATATCTAGTAGCGTATATTGTAATCTTGTAGTCCGTTGGGTGGCAGTGAAATATCTACAGGATAAATAAGATTTCAATCTCTGCCTTAAGCGGTACATATTATTGATTATTAAGGAATTAAGTCTCACGCAATGATCTCAATCCTATCTCTTCTACTCATCAGAACACTTTCATTAGTGGTGACCCGGGTTGCTGCCATCGCCTTGACGATCACCGGCTTGTCCAGTGAACTGGATCAACGGATAAAGGGGCTTCACGGAGAAATAGCCCACCGTGAAGCAGTCGAAGAAATTAAAACCCAACCTGAAATTTGAGTTATTCACATCATGCCAAAATTTGATTCTCAAACGTTAGTCAACCTGTTTCATATTTGGAAAACCTGGTTTATAGACAATGTGTTCATCATACAAAATCTGGTTCAACTATTCATAATTTTCATTCTTCTGGGTGCAAGTATCCTGATTAGCCGACAGGTGCGCCCCCTCTTCCTGGACAAGACCAAAAATATTCCTCCATCCCAACAATTATTCACCAATTTCCTCAATGCTCTGGTTGAACAGGTCACAGCAACTCATCTGACAGTACTCCTGGGAATCTCCAGCCTCATTTATAGTGAGTTTGGGACGACGCCCATACTAATAAATCTGGTACTAACTCTCCTTGTTGTGTGGATAACCATTAAGCTGGTCACCTCTGTTGTGTTGGATCATTTTTGGGCGCTCACTGTCTCTATTGCCGCATGGATTATAGCAGCTTTGAGCATTCTTGATGTACTGGAACCCATGCTGAACTTTCTAGACCAAATGGGATTCACATTCGGTACAATCCGAATAACTATTTTATCCATGGTTAAGGCGGGTCTATTTTTGCTGGTCGCTTTACGTGCAGGGAGCTGGTTCAGCAAGTATCTAAGCAAACAAATCGGGAAGATTCCTGGTCTCACCCCCTCGGCTTCAGTTCTGATCAGCAAGACTGTTAGTGGCGTAGTCTATTTTAGCATTGGCGTGGTAGTACTCAATAGCATTGGCGTTAATTTTACTGCTCTTACCGTATTTGGAGGTGCGCTGGGGGTTGGTATCGGATTTGGATTACAAAAGGTGGCTTCAAATTTATTGAGCGGGATCATTTTGCTTAGTGATCATTCAATAAAACCGGGTGATGTCATCCAAATCGGGAATGTCTATGGCTGGGTTACACGCATGAAAGCCCGTTACATCAGTGTGGATACCCGGGATGGCCATGAACATCTCATACCAAATGAAGACCTGATCACGCAACAGGTGATCAACTGGTCTTACTCAAATACACGTATTCGTCTAAAAATCCCTTTCGGAGTTGCCTATAGTTCCGATCCTCACCAGGTTGCTAAATTGGTGCTTCAGGCCATTAAGGGAATGCCGCGAATCATAAAGACCCCTCCACCGCTGTGTTTACTCACTGGGTTTGGAGATAGTTCTATTGATTTTGCCTTGAGCATCTGGATTCGTGACCCCAAGAATGGCATTGGAAACATTAAAAGTGAAGTCCTTTTTAAAATTTGGGATACTCTAAAGTCCAACAATATCGAAATTCCGTTTCCCCAACACGATATTCATATTAAACACGCTGCAGGGGATCAATGATTCCAAGGTCTAACCCCAATTACAGTTCAATATGCGCGGTATTCGTCTTCGCGAGCAACGCGCGGCGAACTCTGAAGCCTACCATAATTCTGGAGATTGCTACGTCCCAAAGGGACTGGCAATGACAACTCTACCAGACAGATCGAACTGAAAATGGTATAACCCCAGTAGGTTTGCTCACAATAAGCAGGGGTGGTAAACGAAAAGTAATCAACGAATTAACCGAGTTATGTGCGGAAACTCACAAAACCGTGACCATTTGCAAAGGGTTATGTGATGCTGGGTTCTGCTAAGAAGCAGATGAATTAAGTGGACCAGGACAGACGTCGCAATCCTCATCTACACCGATAGTTCTACTCTTTTTAGGGGCTACGACAGGCTCCTTGCGACGATCATCAATAAAATGAAATATTGTGAGAATGGGGTGCCTTAAGGCCATTCTTGGGCCAGCAAACCGCATCACCTTTTTAACTTCATCTTTCATAGCGGGTTTATAACAATGGATCGGACAGTTTTTACACGAAGTCTTACCTTCCTGATAAGGACAGAAATGGAGTCGGTCCAGGGCGTAGTTTTGAATCACCGAACACGTTTCACAATCAGAGACTTTCAACTGATGGTGATGACCACAATAGATTCCAACCATGACCTTGATGGTTTCTGCTTCACGGTTCATTCTGTTGCTAAATATTGACATCATAACCCTTATTTTCATCTACGATAATAAAGGATAATATTTATCATTAATCCAGCTTTTTTGTTAATCGTTGAAGAAAGCAGCTAAAGTTTTTCAGGCATGAATATTCCCTCCCCCGGGAAAGACAGGGCCGGCCCTTCTGGATTAAGGAGGGGTTCTTCCATGCATTTGGCTTTGTTATCACTCATGAGATTTCGGATCCGTCCAGGAACCCCCTCCAGCCCTAAGGGCTACCCCCCCGAGGAGAGGACCATCCCATGGAATTAAGGTGATTTGCATGTAAAACAATTTGTGAAATTGGCGAAATTGGCGGTTACTATTTTTTTAATAACTGATTTTGAGGTTGCACATCCCTCATTAAAGTTGACATTAGGCTTTAATGAAAACACCCGCCATCCTGCTTCTGGAAAACGGACTCCACTTTAAAGGATTTTCTTTTGGCGCTACCGGCACCACCGGTGGAGAGGTTTGCTTTAATACCAGCATGACCGGCTACCAGGAGATCCTGACGGATCCATCCTACCGTGGTCAAATGGTGACCATGACCAGCCCTCAAATTGGAAATTACGGGGTAAACCCTGAAGATATTGAAAGTGCCCGGATCCAGGTCCAGGGTTTTATTGTTAAGGATGCCAGCCCTATTCCATCCAATTACCGATCCACCCAAAGTTTAGCTGAATATCTAGACCAGGCTGGGATCGTGGGAATCCAGGGAATTGATACACGTGCCTTAACACGTATTCTGCGGAATGAGGGAGCCATGAACGCAATCATCAGCAGTGAGTCTCTTGACCACCAGGCGCTGCAAGCAAAATTGGATCAGATTCCACCCATGACGGGTCAAGATCTGGTCAAACAGGTAACGTGTTCAAGTATCTGGAGTTGGCCTGGGGAATCAGCCTCAAAATCCTATCGGGTGGTTGCCCTGGATTTTGGGATCAAATACAATATTCTCCGACAACTGGCAGAGCACCATTGCAACATCACCATTGTTCCGGCAAATACTCCAGTTGATGATATTCTGGCATTAGACCCTGACGGTATCTTTCTTTCAAATGGTCCGGGTGACCCCGAGCCCGTTGATTATGCCATAGAAACAGTTACAAATCTGGTTGGCAAGCTCCCGATCTTCGGAATCTGTCTGGGACATCAAATCCTCTCTCTGGCTCTGGGGGCAAAAACCTACAAGCTTAAATTCGGTCATCGTGGTGGCAATCATCCGGTAAAGAATAAACTCAACGACAAGGTTGAGATCACCAGTCAGAACCATGGTTTTGCCGTCGACCCGACCTCTCTACCAGCGACCCTGGAGATCACCCATGTAAATCTAAATGACAATACCCTGGAAGGGGTGCGCTGTAATCAGAGCCCGGCCTTCTCGGTCCAGTATCACCCGGAAGCCAGTCCCGGTCCCCATGACTCCCGTTATTTATTCAAAGAATTCACCGATATGATGAAAGGTGCTCTTGATTAAGCCAAGGCTCTCATTGACTGGCAAAATTATATCTAAGAAAGACTATTACTCCTGTTTTTCACTTCGCGTATTTTCGCGTAATTCGCGGTTTAATAAATAGACTCATGGATGCCCATGCCAAAAAGAACTGATCTTCGTTCGATCATGATCCTGGGGGCGGGTCCCATTGTGATCGGCCAAGCTTGCGAATTTGATTATTCCGGGACCCAGGCTTGTCGAGCTCTGCGGGAGGAGGGATATCGCATTATCCTGGTGAATTCCAACCCTGCTACCATCATGACGGATCGCGATCTGGCCGATGCCACCTACCTTGAGCCGCTGACCCCAACCATCGTTGCATCCATCATCAAAAAAGAACGTCCAGATGCCATCCTACCTACTGTTGGCGGACAAACCGCCTTGGATCTGGCCATCAAGCTGGATGAGCAGGGGGTTCTAAGCCAATTTGAAGTCGAACTCATCGGAGCTGATGTGGATGCCATCAAGAAGGCCGAAGATCGGGAAAAATTCAAGTCCATCATGGATACAGTGGGTATCGATACAGCCAAAGGCGGGTTTGCCCATAGCGTTCCCTCGGCCTTGAGCATTGTTGAGACTACTGGCTTCCCAGCTATCATTAGACCCTCTTTCACCATGGGAGGCACCGGTGGCGCAACCGCCTACAATCATGAAGAATTCCGGGAAATGGTAGAAAATGGATTATCTGCCAGCCCTATCTCGGAAGTCCTTATTGAAGAATCATTACTGGGCTGGAAGGAATTTGAGATGGAGGTTGTTCGTGACCAAAACGACAACGCCATCATCGTCTGTTCCATTGAAAATATTGATCCCATGGGGGTGCATACTGGAGATTCGGTTACCGTTGCCCCCGCCATGACCCTCACAGACAAAGAATATCAAAAAATGCGTAACTGGTCGTTGCAATGTCTGCGAGTCATTGGAGTTGAGACAGGTGGCTCCAATGTTCAGTTTGCGGTTGATCCTATTTCTGGAAGAATGATCGTCATAGAGATGAATCCGCGAGTTAGCCGCTCTTCAGCTCTGGCATCCAAAGCCACCGGCTTCCCTATTGCAAAGATTGCTGCCAAACTGGCAGTGGGCTATCATCTGGATGAACTGCCCAATGAGATCACCGGAAAGACCCTGGCTGCTTTCGAACCCAGCATTGACTACATCGTAACCAAAGTTCCCCGCTTTGATTTTGAGAAATTCCCCACTGCCGACGGTATTCTGGGTGTTCAGATGCAATCGGTGGGAGAAGTCATGGCAATTGGTCGGACCTTCAAAGAAAGCCTTCAAAAAGCGTTTCGCTCTCTGGAAACCGGCTTGATTGGCCTGGAGCCCAAAACTACTGCTGGTCGTGATCTTGATCTCAACAAGATGCGCTTTGCTACGGCTTTCCGTTTAGTAAAGATCTGGAAAGCTTTTGAAGAAGGCGTAGATCTGGACACTTTGCATCAGATCACCGGGATTGATCCCTGGTTTCTGTATCAGATCCAGGAACTTGCTCTCGACCCTGCTCCTCAACTGGTTACTGAAAGCATCTTGGAATACAAGCGGCGGGGCTATTCTGACATACAGATCGCCAACCGTCTTGAGAAAACTGAATCCGAGATCCGCGAATTTCGTAAGTCACAAAGCATCCTGCCAACTTTCAAGGAAGTCGATACCTGCGCTGCAGAATTTCCCGCTCGCACTTCCTACGTGTATTCTACTTATGAAACTGAGAATGAGGTCACTCCCTTATCCGGCAAAAAGATGATGATCCTGGGGGGTGGACCCAACCGCATTGGACAGGGTCTCGAGTTTGATTACTGTTGTGTTCAGGCGGTGTTTGGGCTGAAAGAACTTGGTTACAAAACCATTATGGTGAATTGTAATCCGGAAACGGTTTCAACCGATTTTGATATTTCCGATCGGCTCTACTTTGAACCATTGACCTTCGAAAATGTGATGAATATTGTGGATCTTGAACAACCGGATGGGGTTCTGATCCAATTTGGCGGCCAGACACCCCTCAATATTGCCAATCGTCTACAGGAGGCAGGTGTACGGATCATTGGAACTGATCCAGCCGCCATTGATCTGGCCGAAAACCGTAAGAAGTTTGGTGCAATCCTTGATGAGTTGCAGATTCCAGCCCCGGCTTATGGAACGGTTTTTTCAATTGAAGAAGCTATTGCTGTTGCCAACCAAATTGGTTATCCCGTGCTGGTGCGACCTTCATACGTCCTGGGAGGACGTGGAATGGAGATTGTCTATACAGAAAATTCTCTAAAGCAGTTTATGGCGCAAGCCACCCTGATTAGCGGAGATCATCCTATCCTCATTGATGCATTCCTGGAAGATGCCTTCGAGTTTGATGTGGATGCACTCTGTGATGGTGAAACGGTTCATATCGGTGGTATCCTGCAGCATATTGAAGAAGCCGGTATTCACTCAGGCGATTCAGCCTGCGTTATCCCACCCTACCGTTTGCTTCCTGCCCATCGAAAACTAATTGAAAAATATACTCAGGATCTGGCCCGGACGCTTAAAACTATCGGTTTGATCAACATCCAATTTGCCTTGAAAAACAATATTATTTATGTGCTGGAAGTAAACCCGCGAGCCAGCCGAACCGTCCCCTTTATCAGCAAGGTTACTGATGTGCCGCTGGCAAAATATGCTGTACAACTGGCAGCAGGCAAAAAGCTTTGTGATCTTGACCTGGTTCGGGAAAAACACGCGCTGATCGCTGTAAAAAAGCCAGTTTTTCCGTTCAATAAATTCCCAAAACAGAATGTTTTTCTTTCCCCCGAGATGAGATCAACCGGAGAGGTCATTGGACTGGATAGTCGTCTGGGAGCGGCCTATGCAAAAGCAGAGATCGGTGCCGGAAATTTACTGCCCACCCAGGGAACTGTCTTTATTTCCGTCAATGATCGAGACAAACAACAGATCATAGATATTGCTCGCGATCTCCAGGAGATGGGCTTCAATTTAATGGCCACTCACGGAACAGCTGCAACATTGCGAGAGAACGGTTTATTGATTCGAAGTATCTATAAAGTAAATGAAGGCAGACCGCATGTAGTGGATCATATCAAGAATGGTGAGATTCACTTGGTGATCAATACCCCTATGGGTGAGTTGGCACGCGAGGATGAATATGCCATTGGCCGGGCTGCCATCCGTCATAAGATCCCAGTGATCACAACCCTGTCAGGTGCAAAAGCTGCCATACGAGGCATCCGGCGTTTAACCCTGGATGATCTGTCGGTTACCAGTCTTCAGGATATTTTTT
>JAYEKW010000062.1:0-16101 GCA_034716895.1 Candidatus Neomarinimicrobiota bacterium | reverse complement strand
GAAGACACCTGCAAGCATTGTAAATTGCAATTGGTATGAAATCGTGGGCTGCTTCATTTGTCACCATAGATATCCCCACTCAAGACTGACCAATTATTATACTTAATATTCTCTTGTTAATTTTTAACTTTGCTTGACTAAATCGACAAAAATTCCCCTATAACTGCCTGATCGGCGTGCTGGAGGTTCCATGGCTGCTTCAATTGTTCCAAATGAAACAACATTTATTACACCGGATAACTTTACGCTCTTTGAACAAACCTGGCTGTGCGATAAAGCCAAGGGGATCGTTATCATCACCCATGGGGTGGCAGAGCATTCTGGTCGCTATGCGCATGTTGCTCAATCTCTGGTTGAGGGTGGTTATACAGTAGTTGGATTCGATCTGCGGGGTCATGGAAAATCATCTGGAAAACGTAACTATATCAATTCCTTTCAAGATCATTTAAATGACCTGGGTACTGTTATCATCCGAACCAAAGCCAGTTTTCCGAAATTGCCGATTTTCCTTTTTGGGCATAGTATGGGTGGTGGTATCGTCACTCTGTTCACTATTGAACGGCACCCAGCTGCCAAAGGTATTCTTTTGAGTGGTCCATCAGTTAAAGTGAGTGATGATATTTCACCCTTGCTGCAAAAGATTTCAGGTCTCATTAGCGCCATTTTGCCCAAATTACCAGTAATCACACTTGAGAGCGCTGATATTTCCAAGGATCCAAAAGTGGTGGAGAATTATGATAATGATCCATTGAATTATCGAGGAGGTATTTTAGCTCGAACCGGTGCTGAAATTCTTAAAGCGACCAAAACGATCACTGCTCGGGCATCAGAAATATCCCTGCCGATCTTGATCATGCATGGGACTGCTGATAGACTTGCTGATATGAGTGGCAGTAAGATGCTCTACGAAAATGTTGCTTCGGAGGATAAGACACTCAAGCTGTATGATGGTCTGTACCATGAGATCCTCAACGAGCCTGAACAGGATCAGGTCATAGCGGATATGCTGAACTGGCTGGATGCGCATGTTTGAGTTTATGAGTTTAATGAGTGAGTGAGTTTTGTGCTGGGAAGGCTATTTGGGGCATTTTTTATGTTATCTGGCTTAGCTTTTCCTGTCACATTTGTGTGATCTAAAATTACGTTTTATCTGTGACCATCCGCGTTGAACCGCGACAAAAATCGGGAATAAAATGGCCATACTTTCTATAGATCAAGGCACCACCGGAACCACTGTAATTCTAGTGGATCATCAGGGTAACGTTCAGGCTAAAGCCCATCGGGAGTTTAAACAAATTTATCCCCAACCTGGTTGGGTAGAACATGATCCCGAGGAGATCTGGATAACGGTCACCGAGTGTATTGAAGAAATTCACGCTGCTTTTTCCGGTACTATTGAAGCTGTTGGGATCACGAATCAGCGTGAAACTACCGTTATCTGGGATGCAAATACCGGCCAACCGATCTATAATGCCATCGTTTGGCAATGTCGGCGAACTGCACCGATCTGTAAATCACTTGAGACCAAACGCGACTTGATCAAGCAGAAAACCGGGTTACCCCTGGACGCTTATTTCAGTGGTACCAAGGCTCAGTGGATTCTGGAAAATGCTGAACATGAAGCCACTCAGAATCTGAAGTTTGGCACCATTGATACCTGGCTGATCTGGAAGCTCACAGAAGGAAAGGTACACGCCACAGATTTCACCAATGCCTCTCGAACCCTGCTTTTCAACATTCATGAAAAGGTTTGGGATACTGAATTGTGCAAGCTGATGAAGATCCCTATGGAATTATTGCCTGAAGTAAAGTGTTCTGCGGATAATTTCGGAACTATTCGATCTATTTCTGCACTTCAAAATGTACCCATTCGTGGGGTTTCAGGTGATCAGCAGGCAGCCCTCTTCGGACAACAGTGCTTTACCAGGGGGGAGATCAAGAATACTTACGGAACCGGCTGTTTTATCATGATGAATACTGGATCAGAAGCAATCCGCTCTGACAATGGTTTAATCACTACTCTGGCAACAGATCCAGATGGAAAACCCTGTTTTGCCCTGGAAGGCTCAATCTTTATTGCCGGGGCAACCATTCAATGGCTAAGAGATGAACTTGGCTTGATTGAGTCTGCCAGTGATAGTGAGGCTGCTGCATTATCAGTCACAGATAGCGGAGGGGTCTATCTAGTGCCAGCCTTTGTAGGATTAGGCGCGCCCTACTGGGATATGGATGCCCGGGGTCTCATTACTGGCTTGACTCGGGGTTCCAACAAAAACCATATCATCCGAGCCAGCCTGGAAGCCATGGCTTATCAAACCGCTGACGTGATTCGTACTATGGAACTGGACACCGGTCTCAAGATAACTGCATTAGCAGTTGATGGTGGTGGTGCAGAAAATGGATTCTTGATGCAATTCCAGGCAGATATCCTGGACATCAGGGTAGAGCGAGCACATCAGACCGAGACTACCGCCCTGGGAGCCGCCTATCTGGCCGGCCTGGGTATTGGGAAGTGGACCAGAGAAGATTTACGCTCCTTTACTGAAACACGAACAAGCTTTCTTCCCCAGATGCCAAAGAACTTACGCCAATCACTATTGTCAGGCTGGAATCTTGCCGTTCAGAAGGTCCTCAACGCATGAATGCATCAGTTGGATCATCTGTCCTGGATTACGCAGATCATTCATTTGTATTTTTTTCATATCTCATTTGGGAGCCATTGCAATTCTGATCCTGACGTTTACTGCCTTATGGTTTTCAAAAGACTGGTTCAGATCACCTCAGATAGTCCGGTGTGCTCGATTAGTTTAGAAATTGGGGAACTGAATATAGATCATATATATTCCCGGGATCATCCTGATATTGTTGAATTCGGAACATTTCAGCGAAATTGCTCACCTCTTTTTGTCTCAAACTATTTGTAGCAATAAACCAACTGGGAAAGGCTGCTGGGGTCAGAAGTGCATCCAGCCACTCGGTTTTGGGTACGATGGGCTGAATTTGAGGAAGATCACCCTGAATTCCACTTCGGCTAAAATCCAGATAGGCCTGCTGCTTTAACAGATGATAGTGGCCAAAATAATCTGAGCAGGCGTGGGTAAGCACCTTACTTTTCATGTGTATTCCTGATCGAAATACTGCTTTATAATAAATCTCATCATAGGGCAGGATAACTTCATATATCTGCCCGCGGGCATGGGGAAATTTGGATACATCTATACTGAGGAACTGCATTCCATCTCCAATAAAGGTCACTCTGGTATAATTCTTAAACAGCAGTGAGCGAATTCTCGCCAACACATTCTTGCCCAGAACCGTGACAGTCACCATATCCTGGCCATATCCATTGTCCCGCTTTTGAACGAGATAGTTTTTCCAGTCATAGTTAAAGGAGTACTGTAGTTTCGTTAATACCTGTTCCTCTATTTCATGTCTAAGCTCTTTCTTGCCAAGGTTTGATTGCACATAAATAGTCGTCGTATGAATCTCCGGTGGAAATAGCATAACCCAGATATCGGTGCGCGAGGGGGCTACTTGGGCATTATCCAGGAGTGTCTGAATTCTATGATTCATCGCAGCATCTCCGGGTGACCTTCTATAGATCATAGCACTCCCATAAGTACTGCGCGGTTTGATATAGAGGAATAATTCTGTTTTATCCTTCAAGTAAGTAAAAAATAAGCGGGCATTTAGATCTTTTGAATGAAGCATACTTTCTTCCTGTGATTTGAGTTTGGTTCACTGGAGAATTATTCTCGAATTCATGTTTTAGTAATTGGGTTAATGAAAAATAAGCAGTTGATCACTTATTGCAAGGAATTTTTATGATATATTTAATAATATATTAATTAAATGGTATTTTTATTGCCAAATCTTAGCGCTTACCCTCTTTGTATTTCAAATTTAGATGGACTACGGGTTGCTTAATTTCTGGTTTGAAATGAATATTCTTTGCATTTCCCATTGGAGAGTCGAACTGCATGGAATATTTTTCTTCGTGAATAAATCCATAGCCACAGATTGCCAGGCGCCTCGTCCCTATCGCCTAAAAAACACGATCCAACATTATGCATGGGGCAATCGAAATGATCAGGCTTTTATCGCCCACTTGCTGGGGATCACTCCTGAGCAAGACCAACCTTTTGCCGAACTTTGGATGGGCACTCATCCTCATGCACCATCACAACTGATCGATCCACAGAACGGCCTCAACCCCTTGTCCGACTGGATAGCAGAAAGCCCTGAAATGCGGTTAAGTCTCGATCATTCGAGTACTTTTCCTGATGGTCTTCCCTACTTATTTAAAGTGCTTTCAGCAGGTCGGGCTCTCAGCATCCAGGCGCATCCAGATAAGCAACAAGCTGAAACGCTGCATAAAAATGATCCTCAACATTATCCAGATAACAATCACAAGCCGGAGATTGCCATTGCCATTGATCACCTCGACGCACTGATCGGATTTAACACACCTGAGGCATTTACTGATATCCTTGAAAATCTACCTGAACTACACCACCTGCTTGCATTCGATCAGGACGAACAGCCCAGCCAACAGGCTATCATATCGAAGCTTTTAGAATTGGGAAATGATCAGGAGACAGAGCGCGAGGTGTGTATTAGCAAAATTGGATTACGACTAAGCACAAAAACCAACCTCAGTTCAGCCGAGACTCTGTTCTTAGAACAAATCGAGCTGCATGACAAACGAGATATTGGGCTTCTTTTTCTGTTCTTTTTGAATCGAGTCCACCTTGGATCAGGAGAAGCCGTCTTTTTGCCACCAGGTGTCCCCCACGCCTATCTCAAGGGCAATATCATAGAGTGCATGGCAAATTCTGATAATGTGGTTCGCCTGGGTTTGACTGAGAAATTTTGTGATAGCCGAACACTTTCAGAGATATTGAGTTTCGAACAGAAGACAGATTTTCGAGTAAAAACCTCAAGTGATGGATATCTAAAAGAATATCATACCCCCACAACGGAATTCAGAGTGAAGTCACTGGACTTGCTCCAGGGTGAGTCACGCGTTTTCTCCTATCGCTCTGAATTAACCCTGTTTCTAGTGCTGGATGGCGAGGTCAGCTTGCACTGGGAAGCGAATAAGAGTTTCTGTATCTGTGTTTATCGAAGAGGCGATTCCTTCATCGCGCCAGCTAACCTGAAAGAATTCAACATTCAGGCTAAAAACCACTCCAAGCTCTATCTGGTCGATATTCCACAACCCGATTCCTGAAAATAACAATCAATAGATAGGTTTTTCTTACCACGAATCAATACCGGTAACGGTAAAAGAATGCTCAGACAATGATAATGGATGAACTCTAGTGTCAAGTCAACCCTGTTCCTCACGGTGTCGCAAGCGAGCTTCGTTCTTTTTGCGCCTAACTGCGTTGAATATACAGGTAAATAACATCCTTGGAGATCGTAGAACCCTTGAATCAACATCCAGCAGTTCTTCCAGGAATTCAGAAAAAAGATCCTTAAAAGACAGGCTGTAGTCCTTATTCTTTTGTCCGCACTGAGCACAAAACGAGGCATTGAGTTTTGCTCCACAATTTAGACACTTTTTCCCATGAGGAATTCTTGGCTTTTGCTTACTCATCATTGAAGTCTAAATTCAGGTGGAAAAGTGGGCGGGGTTAGCCTTTTTTGTATTAACCAATGTTACCGAAGGATGTTGCTATAAAAACACCTATCATCATTCACTCCAACAAGGTTGAAATTCACCGGGTGAACGAATTTGAAAAAATGATCTTTGGTAGTCAGCACGTTACACCGAAAAGTCTGGCGAGAATTGTAAACAATCACCCCCTGCTGTTAGTTGCCTCTCAAGGAGATCGGCCTGTGGGTTTTAAGCTGGGATATGTTATTCCTGACACCAGAACCTGGTTCTCATGGTTGGGAGGCGTTCATCCGAACTACCGAAAGCGAGGGATTGCCCAACAATTGCTGAACCTTCAAGAAAAGCACGCGAAAATATTGGGGCTAGAAAAAATTTATTTCACAACCTTTGATCGATTCACAGCCATGATCAACCTGGGCGAAAAGAATGGTTATCAATTGATCAGATCAGAGCTTGATAACGGAGAAATGAAATACTGGTATGGGAAATCTTTGCTGAAAAATCAATAATTGTCTGACTTTGGCGAGAACACGCAGGATCTGTTTCTTTTTTCTTTTCGCTTGGATTTTTATTTCACCCTTTTTCAGGTTTGATTAGCAGGTTAGCTTACTTGTTCAGTAATTAGGAGATTTGGATCATGCGAAGCACGTCTGGAAACTTTTCAATTAGATCATTGATTATTACCATCATATTTGTTTTTCCTCTACTGGGTCAATCTCAGGTTGCTCGAGTAGAGGTAGGTGCACTACACATGAAGATCGACAAGCTGAATAAAATGTTGACTCAACTCAAAGCAGACCAGCATCGTTCTCGCAACATTGGAGTCAGACTTGAAACTCCCGCTCGGGACTATTCCAAACTTGACAGCCTGCGTTTAGTTGCACTACATCGGAAGCAGGCAGAATCACGTTCCCGGATCGATATCCTCACTTTGGAGATCATCAAATTGAGTAGGCAACTGGATGATCCCAAACGCCGTTATGCCTTGGCGAAGAGAATGCAGGAGCATCGAACCGCTTCACTGGCTATTCCTGACAATGTTTGCTCAGATACAACTATACCATTCAGGATTACAGCTCGCTCCATCAATCTCGCTGCTGTAAAATTGATCCGTCAGGGAAAATCACTGGACCAGGCTCGTCTGCTTATTATTGATAACTTATCCAATGAACAGGTCTTGACCTTCTACCGTGACCTACCAAGGATAGCGCGCTATCATCTTTATGACATTGCAGATGAAATGGCAAACACTGATGCTGTTGATCTTATGGATGCTCGTCGATCTGCAATATATTTCCACTTGTTTACCAAGTGATGCTTCGATCTTTCAGCCTAATCCTGATAACCCTGCTCTTGAGCGGGTGCAGCCTGGGAAAAATCTCCTTGTACGAAAGGGGTGATCTGCATACTCGCATATTTCTCGATCATGTTTCCAAATCTGATCATATTAGGGGGAATTATTATGAAGTGAAACGCAATGATAAAGGACAGATCACTAGCGCAAAACACTTGAGCCAAAACAACGATGTGTTGGAAAAAAGTCACTATACTTACTCACGCAAAGGTCAATTGAAACGTCATCACCTCACTGAATATTTCCAACCAGGGCCCCCTCGGATTTCTCGCGATTGGATCTATGATAAAGGTCAACTCGTCCGGAGGGAGGAAAAGTGGTTTACCCGCGATCGATCCCTGGAAAAAAAGCTGACCATCTACTACGATAATGAACAAAAACCCTATTTGGAAGAGACCTGGGGTCTGGGTAACAGGATCGAAAGCTCTACAGAATACTATTACGACTATAAGCACCGGCTGGATAAATCACGGCGAAATTTTTTCTATCCAGACGGCGGTTTGCGAGACTATTGGTTAACTATCTACAATGATCAGATACTCATCATTAATGAAGAGCATTATCTTCCTGATAACTCGTTGATCGCTTTTTATCGTTATGCTTATCATCCGGTCCATGGTTACCGGGAGCGTGAAGAACTGCTGGACTCAGATAGAAATATTTTTATCTCTCGGAAATTTGATGAATACGGACTCCTGTTGGAAGAAGAGGAAATGAGTCGAGATCTTAAATTACTTAAACGCAAAGTGTTTGAATATAACGATAAGCATAAACCCAAATTGATCTATCACTACAATGCATCAGGTAAATTGGTAAAAACTTCAAAATACAAGAAACCACGATCTTTGGACTCCTATAGAAGCCCCGGGAAATGAGTCCAGACTTAAATCTACCTTAATCCGGCCAAGTGGCTGAAATAAATGCCGGAGTATTGGCAAAGCAATAATTTCAAAGTTCCAGCTCCCAGAATCAGTTCCAGTTTCTAGTTTCCACCAGTCCACACTTCGGGCTATGCCCGGCACGTTTTTCTATTTTCAATCTGCCGTTCTCAAGCTATCAAACCAGAGCATTGCCCAATGAAATGATGGAAAAACTGCCGTGCCATGATCAGCATAAGGCAAAGAGACAAGGTCAACACTGAGACCACCATTCGCCAGCATGGATTCATAAGCTATCACTGCATTTTCATAAAAAACGGTGCTATCTGCAGTCCCATGAAATAGTCTGACAGGAGCAACAGGTCCCCAGTCCAGCGGCGAATTCTCAACAAGAGCAGCTTCCAGTTGGGATTCCTCTCCGGCCATAAATGATTGCTTAAAGTCCGGCAGAAAGAGTGAATCCAAATTTGTAGTGAGATTGGCATTGATCGCAGAACCGTCCAAACTACCATCCAATAAACCCGGTATAGATGAAGCGTAGGGCTCTCTAAAGATCTCAGGTAACCGATCCCAACCGTATATATCATTGTAGGCTGTAACGATATAGGCCAGGTACGCCGGGTTATTGTAGTAACTCCGGCTTAATAGGTTCTGAGTACTTCCTAATAGATCATAGGGACCGGCCATGGGCGCAACCGCCGTTAATTGAAACTCCTCGGAATACTCTGCCTCAGTCTCAATGATCTTCTGGGTCGCCAGCGTTACAAAACCACCTTCAGAATAGCCGGCCATAAACAGGTTATCACTTAAGATCAACTCATTCTGACAAGCGTAAATTCTGACAGCTCTAATCAGATCTATGACTGCATTGGCGGACAATTCGGCATGGAGATAGGGATGTAAAAGCTGGGATTCTCCCAGTCCCAGATAGTCAGGCGCAACCACCAGATATCCATTCATGGCGGTGATCAGGGCATCTGGTGCATAGTAGGGATGAGTTGATCCGACTTGCTCTCGCTTAAAAACAGTACCATGTTGGATACTTAGCAGATCCAGTGTATCCAGCCCTTGAGGGATTAGCATCAGTCCTGAAACAGGTGTGAGTTCGCCATCACTATTTAGGGTGTGATAGGCTATTTGATAGGAATCCACAGTATATGATAAATTTAGATCAAGCCCGATCGGTGCCCCATACATAGTAAGGATAGATTCAATATCGGCTGGAGCAAATGATAAAAAACTGGTTGCCTCGAGTAATTCACCAGGAGCATCCGGGGTATTGCATTGATCCACTGCAGGTTCTTCGGTACCCTCATTCTCACAGGTATTGAGGAGTGGAAGTGATAACAGAAGAAACAGTAATAAACTGATCCGTTTGGCAGGTTGAACCAACATGGAATGTTTCCTATTCATTTAAAATTGACTCATGATCACAAAGTTATCATAACGTTCTTCCATATCCGATTCGTCCAGATAGGTAATACCATCCACAGAGAGTTCTCCTACACAGAAGGATGCCAAAACAGAGCCAAAGACCACTGCCAGTTTCATGTTATCAAAAGAATGATCTCTGGATTGGTCCAGGTAACCGATCAAGGCACCGACAAAGGTATCTCCTGCTCCGGTGGGATCCACCACTTCATCCAAAATTAAGCCAGGGACAGTAAACACGCGATCCTCATGGAAAAGGAGAGCACCATGTTGCCCTTTCTTGATCACCACCCATTCCGGTCCCATTTCCCGCAATTTCTGAGCAGCTTTCCCATAGTTGCGTTCTCCGGTAAGCATGATGGATTCTTCATCATTGATGACCAACATATTGACCCGCTGGATCAGAGATATCAATTCAGCACGAGCGGTGTCTATCCACAGATTCATTGTGTCAAGAACTACAAAAGCCGGCGAGTCCAACTGATCTAAAACATGATGCTGAAGCCCGGGATGGATATTTGCCAGGAGAATATAGGAAGCGTTCCTGTAAGAATCGGGCAAGGTTGGATTGAATGTTTCAAATACGTTCAATTCAGTAAACAAGGTGGTTCTATCATCAAAATTTTCTGCATAACGACCTCCCCAACGAAAGGTCTTCCCCTTTTCAACTGCCAGTCCTTCAAGTTTGATGTGATGATCCTTGAAGAGGGTTATAACCGATTCGGGGTAGTCATCTCCCACGACTCCCACAATATGGGGATTGGTAAAATAGCTGGCTGCCAGTGAACAGTAGGTGGTGGAACCTCCTGGAACTTCAGATGCTGAGCGAGTAGTTGTTTCAATAGTATCCAGGGCTATGGACCCTACAATAACCAGGGACATGGTGACTCCTTGTCTATAATTAGTCTTTCATTCATCGACTTAAAATGCCCATTAATCCCTATTCCTCCAATGAATTTCATTGAGAACCCTGTTTTCCCTGCTAGATTTCCATCATGAAAAGAATCTTACTAATACTATTGGTCGTGCTTGCAGGAACTGCTTTCACCCAGAACTATGAATTTTACAATAAGAAGTTGACTGCTGAACAAAAAGAACAGGCTATCTACCTGGAGAAGAATATCATGGCGACCTGTTGTTTTGGCGGTCCGATCTATATGCATGGTAAAAATCGGGTCACAGAAGAGGCCAAGATCACGATCAGGCGTCTCATCATTGAGGGAAAAACCACCGATCAGGTGTTGGATCACTTTAGAAACAGTATTGATCCCCGAACCGGAAAGCCTTTTGGCAATCGGATCCTGGCATCACCAAAAGCCAGTGAAACAGTTGGTCAGGTTTCGTATTGGATGGTAGTTGGTTTTGCCGTTATTGGTCTGGCCCTGCTGGCCCTGGCGATAAAAAAGCTGGCCGTACAAAAGGACAAGCCAGCTGCAACTGGAGAAATTTCCAAAGAAACCCGACAACAAATAGAATCTGAGTTGTCTGATTTATCCTAACCCCACTATTACCGTGGCGGCAGTCAAACGTACGTGATTTTATATACTTCGACTCCGCTCAGTAAGACGCGACCTCGTCTCCCTGAGCGGAGTCGAAGGGTCTGCACTCTACCGTTTTGTTGCTGAAAACGTACGTTTAACTGCCGCCGGTTTAAGAGTAAAAATTGGATTTCCTAGCTTGGGAGCGAATGCAGGCGATCCCGTATCCTGGCAGCCTGTTCATAATCTTCCCGTGAGATTGCCTCTCGCAAATTCTTTTCCAGATCGAAACGAATCTCCGCCTCTCTGGTGATAGCCCTAATATTCTGAGAAAAACTGGGCTCAGCAGGTTTTTGCTGAGGCTCTGTTGCTGGCACTATTATCGCCACTTCCTTAAATATCTGTGATCTGACCCGAATAGGAACTCCAGCTCGTAGAGCCAGAGCTATAGCATCGCTGGGTCGGGCATCCATGGTCTCTAATTTTTCACCATTTCTAATATACAGATGTGCGTAAAAGGTCCCCGCTTTCAAATCAACGATTGCCACACTTTCAAGACCGTCAGTCAGCGAACTGATCACACCTGAAAGCAGATCATGGGTCATGGGACGTTCCAGTTTGACCTGCTCCAGAGCCAATGCAATAGCCTGAGCTTCAAATTGCCCTACAACAATTGGCAAGCTGCGTGAGTCATCTTCTTCTGGATTTAAAAAGAGAGTATATCCAGGAGTCTCTGCCTTAGAAAAAAAGATGATATTCTTGACTATTACTTCGATCATTTTTTGCACCGGATAAACATACGACCGGGAACATGGGAATGTCAAACATTCAGAGTAAAAATGTCAGCTGAACGACTTTATTGTGATGTTCAACACTTCTAGCTAAAAAACCAGGAGCAGGTTCAACTCTGACGATTTAAGATCAGATCTGACAGGGCTTTCAGCATGGCGGTATTCTTAAAGGAAGCTGAATTCAATAATTCATCTGCTTCGTTTATCCAGCCCTTCACCAGACGCTCAGCACGCTCAATGGTTCCGTGACTGGTCATCCACAACAAAACCTGATCCCGATCAGCTTCATTGAGTTTATCAGAGCTTTGGATCGATTTCCATTGGTTCTTTTCAGCCGGAGTCAGTCTCTTTTTAAGATCGATCCAGAGCCAGGTCTTTTTTTCATTGAGCACATCACTACCCAGGCTTTTTCCCATGGCTTCTGCAGAGGAAGTGACTTCCAGCAGATCATCCTGCATCTGGAATGCCCTTCCCAAAAGAAGGCCATAACGTGATAGAGCATCGATGGCTGACTGATTACCGCCCCCTATGATCGCTCCAAGTTGACAGGCCAGTTTGATCAGTGCACCAGTTTTAAGATCGATCATCATCTCATATTCATGGGACTCGATATCAAGGATTTTCTCAAACTGCATATCCCAGCCCTGACCCCTGCAAACATCCATAGCACCCTCATTGAAGGCTCGGAAAAGTTGGGGAAACTTTGCGTCATCAATCTCGGAAAGTAATTGATACACATAAATCAGTAATGTATCTCCACTCAGCAACGCGCGGCTACTGTCATAGGCTGTATGAACGGTTGGGATTCCTCGTCGTAGTTCATCACCATCCATGATATCATCATGAACCAGCGTAAATGTATGAAAGATCTCCAAAGCAACACCAACTTGAACAGCAGTCTGCCATTGACCACCCACCGCCTCAGCAGCAGCCAGACAAAGAGCAGGACGCAGCATCTTACCGGCAGCATTTAGAGCATAGCGCATGGGCTCAAATAGATACGCCGGTTCTGTGGGAAACGTTGGATGGGTCAGGTCATGACGCACCGTTTCCTGCCATTGATGCAATTTTTGTTTTAGCTCTTGATCCATTTACCAAATCCTATTGTGATCTTAGTAGCCCTAACCTGTTGCTTAATGTCCCTCGTCAAGGCGAACCTCGCCAAACTCCCCGATCTTGTCCATCATCAGTTTCTGAATTTCTTCCATCCGTTCCTTCGTTTTAGCTTCGAAACGCACCACCAGAACGGGCTGTGTATTGGAAGCCCTCACCAGACCCCAGCCATCTCCGAAACGCACCCGGACACCATCTACAGCGATACAATCATAATTGGCTTTAAAATATTCAGCTGCTTTTTCAGCGATCTCAAATTTTTCCGCATCAGAGTTACAGGTCAGTCTGATCTCTGGTGTCGAATGATATTTGGGCAGCTCATCCACCATCTCTGACAGAGGTCGATCAGTCTTGGAGAGCAACTCCAGCATCCGGCCGCCATTATAAATAGCATCATCAAAACCAAAATATTTATCAGCAAAGAAGAGGTGACCACTCATCTCTCCTGAGAAGGGTGAATTGAGCTTCTTCATGTGGGTTTTAATATGGGAATGTCCGGTTTTATACATCACGGGGGTTCCACCAAACTCGGTGATCTTCTCTTCCAGGGCTTGAGAACATTTTACGTCAAAGATAATATTATCATCCTTGGATTTGATCACATCCTGAGCAAATAGGATCATCTGATAATCAGCCCAAACTACCTTTCCTTTTTCATCGATCACCCCCAGGCGGTCTGCGTCTCCGTCAAAGGCGAGACCAACATCATAACCACCTTTTTTGATCTCATCCTGAAGATCTTTCAGGTTTGCCGCAACGGTTGGATCCGGATGATGATTGGGGAAAGTCCCGTCCACATCACAATACAAAGCAGTTACTTCACAGCCCAGTCTTTCATAGACCTCAACTGCACACAGGGCTGCCGCTGCATTTCCAGAATCGATGGCAATCCGCATGGGGCGTTTGAGATCGATCCCCTTGACAACATTATCGATGTACTCCGGTAACAAATCATATTCTGTAGCGGTGCCTTCACCAACTTCAAAATCATCATTCTGGATCAAACCCAGTAAATCCTGGATATCCTGACCAAAAAAGGCGAGTTGGTCATAGGTGAGCTTGAAACCGTTGAATTCTGGTGGATTGTGAGAGCCGGTGATCTGACAGGCGCCATCAACATCATCAAAATGAAAGACGCTAAAATAATTACCGGGAGTGGGCAGAATTCCAATATCCATGACATCAATACCAGTAGATAGCGCGCCTGCTTTGAAATATTCTTTTAACTGGGGTGTGGTTAGTCGAATATCCCCTGACAGGGTGATCTTTTTCCCGCCGCGCCGCTTTACAGCCGTGGCAAAAGCCTTACCCAGAGCAACCACAACCTCTTCCTGGAAATCAACAGCAACTTCTCCACGGATATCATATTCTCTAAAAATATATTCATTAATTTTCATTTAATTTTTCCTCGTTTCTTTTTTTACCACAGAGACCACAGAGTGCACAGAGTTATATGTTGTGCACTCTGTGGTTAATTTATTTTGTTCCTTTTTCCAGTTCATCGACAGCTAACCGGACATTGCCTGAAAAGCGGTCCAAATATAGGCGGCTTTCTTCAGCGGAAGCATGGCTTTTATGCATGACCAGGGCAACCTTCACGTAGTTGTCCGATTTGGCTAACAGATCAGTGGCTTCCTCATAACTACAATTTGTAATAGTAGAAATGATCCGACGAGCCCGGTCTTCCAGTTTCACATTGGTTGCTTTTAGATCTACCATGAGATTTTCATAAACCTTACCACGCTTAATCATGGCAGTGGTTGTAATCATATTGAGCACCAATTTTGTGGCTGTTCCGGACTTCATCCGAGTAGATCCGGTAACCACCTCGGGACCGACTGGAACTGATATCAGTACATCGACATCAATATCAATGTGACTTTTGTCAGTACAGGTAAAGAATATAGTTGCTGCGCCTACTTCTTTGGCTCGTTCTAAAGAACCTAAGACGTAAGGTGTTACCCCGCTGGTGGCAATCCCCATGACTACATCCTGCTCAGTAATGCCGATCTCATCCATGAGGTTGCGACCGTCTTCCGGAAAGTCTTCGGCACCTTCAATGGCAGTTCTCAAAGCTGAGTCACCTCCGGCAATAAAGCCCTGAACCCGTTCTGGATCGGCATTATAGGTCGGAGGGATTTCAGAAGCATCCAACACCCCCAGGCGACCACTGGTGCCAGCACCCACATAGATCAGGTGGCCATCATTCTGGAAAGCATGATCCACCAGTTCAGTTGCCTTCTCTATATCATCCATTTGTTCGGCAACCCGCTGAACAATGATCTGGTCTTCTCGATTGATCAGCTCCAGAATCTCACGGATGGAGTCTGAATCCAGGCTCATGCTGTCTGGATTGCGTTGCTCGGTTAACAATTTTCCCAGTTTAGAGGTCATTATTTCTTTTCCCATAGACGTTGAGACGCAAGATCTTGCGTCTTTACTTGTGGCAAGCTTGCATGATTATCGCTTTGAGAATCAGTGCCTAACATTATTTGGTAATTATGATTGATCTTGGCGTCCTCTGCCATTTAGCGTGTTTTGGGCATCGTTAGCATTTGATTCGTTACTTTTTCAAAAGCTGTTCTCAAATCGGCGACAATAATACATTGGAAGGTGTTAATAAACCAAATGATATCATCTGGTGTAATACCGGCAAACAGGGCACCTCGAAGGTGGGCTCGATATTGATTAACCATACCTGATGCCATGAGCGAAGCCAGTACTCCGATCTCACGTTCCGGCAGACTCAAACCGGGTCTTGACAGCACCCGACCATAGCCGTCTTCGATCATCCAGCGGGTTAGATCGGGATGCAACTCATCCATAACTTCGATCAGACGTGGGTGATATCCACCATAGATGATCTTGCTGGTTGCGTTCCCGGCCGTCAGGTGATTGTTAACATGTTTTTCGGAACCGGTCTGAGGAAAATGTTTCCGAACCTGTTTCAAGGCTTCAATGGTTTTGGGGTAACCGGCAAACAGGAGCGTTTGCAGAATGGCCTCTTCCACAGCTTCCTGATCCAGCACACCCTCACACCTGCCCAGCCATTCATCCAGAGTGGCCATGTCATTCACAGTCGTAGCAGCAACCAGGACCCCCAGTAACAGCATACGTCGCCGCCATGAGTCCTGTTCAGTTGACCAGGCCTTGAGGAAGGTTGAATTACAGGATGAGGACAATACTGACGCTAACATAGGCGTATAGAATAATCGCCACGCAGGGGGATGAAACCATAAAAATAATGTCTGTCAATAAACCCTTGAAAAAAATATAGGCTCATCGTCATAATGCGTACCTATACCTGAATATTGTTCTTCGATTAACAGGAATAAAATTCTTTCTCTGCAATCAAGGTAGGTAGCAAATTCCAATTCTAACCTGGATTAAATTCCCTGAAAGGGAAAAACAAGAATAGCCACGGGTGTAACCC
>JAYEKW010000061.1 GCA_034716895.1 Candidatus Neomarinimicrobiota bacterium | reverse complement strand
ATGTCCAATTACGCCGGCCACAAAGCGAGACATTGGAAATTGTCCCTTAAGAACCTTATCCAACTGTGAACGTAGCTCATCACTGACCTCTGGAAATTCACTTTTCCAAAAATCCTGAACCTGTTCAGGACCCAGGACGCTCTGTTTCACTCCATCAAACAGATCGGATGTCGTATAGGCAATATCATCAGCCAGATCCATGATAGCACACTCAATTGGTCTTATCGAAACGCCAGTTTGGCTCGCCGTATCCAGAGACTCATCCTGATGAACCCAGGACCGGATCTCAGCCTGATCGGGATACAGAAATTTCGCTCCATTTCGAGTATTTGCTTTCCCAACGATCTTATATTTTAGAACACTATCCAGCAAAGCCCGTGTAGGTTGCATACCCCCTTTGCCAATCCCCCGCCGATCGCCACGCACAATGTCTGTGAGAATCCGCAGTGACTGGGCATTTCCCTCGAAACCGCCCCAGGAATCCATAAGCTCATTCAGGCGGGATTCACCTTTATGGCCAATGGGAGGATTACCCAGATCATGAGCCAAACAAGCTGCTTCCACCAGGGTATCATCAATTTGAAAACCAGGCTGGAGATATTCGGATCGGCGATTTAAATAATTTACCAGGGAACGACCGACCTGAGCCACTTCAATAGAATGGGTCAAGCGGGTCCGGTACTGATCACTTTGACCTGTGACATAAACCTGGGTCTTACCCTGTAATCTTCTGAAAGCTGTGGAATGGATCACCCGGTCACGATCGATCTCAAAGGGACTGCGATATTCATTTTCGGGAAGGTGTCGATCTCCCAGGGTTTCAAAATCCCAGGCTGTATAAAATGTATTTTTAGAAATCATTGGGGTAATCTAGGGTAGATCAAGGTCTGTTTCAATGGCTTTGCTTGTTCACCCGCTCCTCATAATTTATCATTTCTTTCGCGCTCTGGGGTGAAAGCTGCTATGTACTTCTTTCAGGTAGGTACTATCCAGATGGGTATAGATCTGGGTGGTGGAGATATCCACGTGTCCCAGCATTTCCTGCACTATCCTGAGATCGGCGCCCCCTTCCAGTAAATGAGTTGCAAAGGAATGGCGGAAAGTATGGGGACTGACTGCTTTTTTTAGTCCTGCTTTTTCAGCTAACTGCTTGAGAATGAACCAGATACCTTTACGTTGAAGCGCTTTCCCACGATTGTTCAGAAAGATGATGCCTTCGTTGAAATAGCCTTTTCTCAGGGATGGCCGGCCATGTTCCAGATATTCTATCAGCCATTTTTTAGCTTCCCCACCCAGGGGAACAATGCGTTCCTTATTGCCTTTGCCGCGAACCAGAATGAGATCTTCATCCATAAGGACTTGTTCAATAGTTAGATCACAGACCTCAGAGACTCGCATCCCGGCTGCATACATCAATTCAAAGAGGGCTCGATCGCGCAAGCCCAGGGGCGTTTCTGTATCGATGGTCTCAAGGAGCAGCTCAATATCTTCAACATTCAGGATCTTCGGCAAACTGGCAGGTAATCTGGGTGAATCCAGGAATTGAGTCGGGTCTTTTTCAAGGTAGCCTTCCATTACCATAAATTTGTAATAGGCTCGTAATGAAGAAAAATGACGTGCCACACTGGTTTCAGCCATACTACGCCGTTTAAGATCCCCGGCATACTGCGTAAGCATCAGATGATCGATAAGACCTGGATCATCGATCGCCTGGGCACCCAGGAAATTCCAGAAATCCTGGAGATCATCCAGATAAGCCTGTTGGGTATTTTTTGCCAGATTGCGCTCAACACGCAGGTAATTAAGAAAATCCTGGAGATAATGTTCAGAGCGCGGCATGGAACAATATACAATTAAGATTTAAGATTTAAGATTGGTGGTCTAGTAGGAAGTCTAACCGCGAGAGCGCAGCGGTCGCGAGGTGTTGATAAATAAAAATAGTGATCAACATGCCATATATGATTTCGTTTACTGGGCTTCGATTATATTTCATGATTTCTCAAATACTCCTAGCGGTTTCATGAAGATTGAAAGCAAAAGGTAATTCCTTGTCACTTGCCACCTGTCACTTGCCACTTTTTACTTATTCCCTGCTTCAGCCAACTCGATTGCTCGATCTATCCGAGACAAACAACTTTTCTTCCCCAGAATAGCCAGAATCTCAAACAAACCAAAGCCCACTGCCTTACCGGTAATGGAAACACGCAGGGCATGGACGATCATTCCCATTCCAACCCCTTCATGCTGGATAAAATCACGCAGCAGATTCTCAATTGACTCGGCAGAAAAGCTGGAAGCGTCAGTCAGGGGTTTCACCAATCGCTTCAGTAATTCACGTTGGGCATTTGCATTCACAAGCCGTTTACGAAAGGCTTTTTCTTCATATTCAATAACGTCATCAGCCTGGAAGAACTCTTGATAGTCCAAAATATCACCAGCAATGGAGATACGCTCACCGGCAGCCTCCAATACAGCTCTCACCGTATCCATGGTTCGGTCTCCCAGGGTTGCTTCTTTGGAATTGAGCGAAAGGTTCCTGGTTGATGAGATCAGCCCGGCTTTTTCCAGAAAAGGGACCACCATTTCCAGACGTTTATCCATTGACAATCGCCACATATAGCGACTCTGGAAAGCAGTCAACTTTTGGGGATCAAAGCTGGCTGGTGCCTTGTTGATCCGATCCAGATTAAAATTCCTGATCATATCTTTTCGGCTAAAATCCTCAGTACGATCATCCAGAGACCACCCTAACAATAACAAATAATTTAAAATGGCTTCAGGTAGGAAGCCGATCTCGCGATAAAAATCAATGATCACCGGATTAAAGGTTTCCGGACTTGCAAGGAACCCAATCTGCTGAGCAATATGCTCTCCATGATCAAACAGCACCTTGAAATCGCGGTTTTTAAGATATTTGTCCAGTTTGCGTTTACTTAATTTATTGGAACTACCTGGCTCAGCCACAAAGGGTAGATGGGCGTATTGGGGTAACTCCAACCCGAGACTTTGACCAATAAAGATCTGGCGGGGTGTATTGGATAGATGCTCAATGGCCCGAATAACATGACTGATCTCAAAAGCCCCATCATCCACCACATTGGTAAGATGATATAGACAACTTTTATCCTTACGTTGAATAACATGATCCTGCTCTCCAGCCCAGGCAAACGACATTTCTCCCCGAACCAGATCCTGAAATTCACAATTCCCCTCTCTGGGCATTTTGAGACGCACAACAGCTTCCCGTCCCTGGGATTCAAAACGGGCAATATCCGCAGCAGATTCAGCCATCCATGTGCGCGAATATATAAATTGTCGTTTCTCTTTTTCAGCAGACTTGCGCTCGGCAGCGAACTCCTCTGGTCGGGAGAAATCTTTATAGGCAAAACCTCCATCCAGCAATTTTTCAACTGCTTCAGCATAGATATCTGACCGTTGTGACTGAAAGTAGGGTGCATGGGGGCCACCAACATCAGGACCTTCATCCCATTCAATTCCCAGCCATTTGAAGCCATCCATGATGGGTTGCAATGCTTCAGATACGTTACGTGCCTGGTCTGTATCATCCACTCGGAGAATGAATTTTCCACCGTGATGTTTGGCAAACAGCCAGTTAAACAGGGCCGTTCGAACCCCTCCGATATGGAGGTAACCAGTAGGACTGGGGGCAAATCGAACGCGAACATTGGAAAGTTGAGTTGAGGTCATGACTTCTTTATAGTCTTTCTTATTTAAACATATTCATCATTTCATCACACGACATGTAGTCGAAGAGCATTTAATATTAGCGGAAACAGTAGTCAATCATACTGAGAAAATCAATACTACGAAAAATTACCATACTTTATGTCCACTAACCTACAGGTCTATCCCGATGCCATCAAGAGTTTCTATTGAGCGATACCAATTGCGCCTAAAGCAAGAATTTTGGGGACAGAAATTTTATAAATATGGTTCTTCCCCTAAATGCGTACCTGGAGACGAGGATGTCAGAGATATAAGGGTATAGAGGCTGTGTGAGAATAATGACAACGCTTACCCCATGCTTTAGCTTGGGGGTATGATAACCTACTATTACCTAGGGCTTTAGCCCCGTATTGTTGGGCTAAAGCCCTCCTTTTTTAAGGTTTTTATAACCCCCAGGCTGAAGCCTGGGGTAAGTATCAATAGTAACAGTACTATACGTAGACAACTAAAGCTAATCTTAGCAAGCAATTATTCCGGCGCAATGAAGTTTTCACACA
>JAYEKW010000060.1 GCA_034716895.1 Candidatus Neomarinimicrobiota bacterium | reverse complement strand
CCAACTCCCAGCTCAGAAATGATCACATTCACACCAATAAGTTCCTCCCCAGTCGTGCTATCTGTAACCTTCCCCGCAATTTTCCCAGTTGTTCCGGAAAATAAAATTGAGACCATGCTCAAAAGGACAAGAATCTGTCTTGCTTTTATCATTGCTAAACCCTCAAGTGTAATTTCTTAATTGATGGTAGTGTGTGTTGAATACGTTATCTCCGATTTGAAAAAGATGCATTCATCCGATTATTTTTAGTAACCGTCAAATATAATTCGCCAATTGCACGAACCAATGATAGAAACCTGTGCTGGTGCAGCAAATTATGCATCTTCATTTTCCAATAAAAAGCGATAAATCCAAAAAAATATTCGTCGCCAATATATGCCTGACGTTAGTTAATACTATTTATTTATTAACCCAAATATCCAACCTATCCAAGCTATCTAATAATAATGAATTTACGATAGGTTGAGCGACCGTCCGGGGTTTCAAAATGAGCCAGGTAGATACCACTGACAATGGTCTGACGATAATCTGTGATCTGGTGCCAGGCCTCATCACCACTGCCATCCGTGTGCTCAATGGTTTTGATGAGATCACCCCGTTCCGTGAATATTCTGATGGTACATTGACCAGGGATATCCAGGAACATCAATTTGTTCGTTTCATTCAAATAATCCAGTTTGGTACCACTGCGTCTGATATTAAAAGGATTGGGCACTACCCGAATGTCTTCCAGCTTGTCCCCAGCACGACGTTTCAAAGTGGCTGGGGCTGTCGTTTGTGTATAGAAACGCCCACTATGCAGGGATCCCTGAGGATTCATTTCTGTCTGGTTATTGCTCCCATCATTGAAAGCGACCAAATAATAATAGTAGGCCTGTCCACGAACTGGCGAGGTATCATCATAATAATAAGCCAACTCAGGAGTATCCGTCCCAAAACCACAGGCAAAGATTTCCTGATGTGTCGTATCCGGCTTACCAATGGCTCGAAATAGCCGATAGCCACCAAAATCAGATTCTGGTTCTGACATACTTGGCAACCAACTAAGACGAATCCTGTCACCCCCTGATTCCACCGTGAAATTGGCCGGTGGTCGCGGCGGTTGCGGGATCATAAAGCCACTGTCGAAATTCCTTAAGGCACGCCCGAAGGTGAGCATAATGGAATCCTTACCAGTGTAGACCCAGGTATTTTTATATTCGTCCTTGTTGTTGGTCGTCGTTCCATCTGGAAGATCAAAAGGACCATTGTCAGATGGATTGTCGTAAGCCTGCTTCCATCGGGCACCTACATCTTCACAAACCTGGCGGCTGATCCCATTGATCCCTTCCGCTTCAATAATGACCACACTCTCCCCTGGTGCAAGATCAAAAGGACCATAGGTCAGCATAACATTCGTACCACCACCATCACCATGGATGGTGTAGGGATCCAGACGGTGGGTGTTGGATTGCAGATAAGTCTCATCCATCCGATCAGTGCCACCTTTACTCGAGCCCCCAAAAGGATTACCGCTGAGCATATTATAGAGCGCTGTCATCTCGGGAATATTCAGCACTTTTCGCGAGCCAATACTGGGATAAGTATCCCCTGCATGCCAGCCCAGGAATACTGGCTGATTTATATCGTCAGTAGAGTCTGTAGCACTGATATCAACATGCAGAACGGCTGATCCAGTGTGATGGGGTGAGGTCAGTCTGCCACTACCACCGGATAATACACCGGCAGGAGCGCCAATATTATCCCAGGTAACATCCGTAGCCTGCCCCAGCCATGAGAATCCAGCCCGGATCCAATCCTGAATCGGATCAGCCCTGGTGATGGGATCAAGGTAGTGCTGCGGATAGGTTTCACCTCTGCGGGTCACCCAGTTATGCTTACCATAACTCTGGGCACCCTCGACTTCCCAACTGGCTTCCCGCCCCATACTATAGCGGGTACCCCAACCAACCCGCACACCGTGAAGCGTGTCTGTCAGCTCGATTTCCGGATCCCAATCGATATTTCCAGTGTTGGTAAACCGATATATTTTGATGAAATAGTTATCATGATACTGTTGACTAAAAGCCAGGATGGTCCGGGATTGGGTGAGTCCCATGGCCGTATTCACCACGTTGGTGATGATCCTGTCAGGAATCTGATCTGCATCTACTGTGTCAATGTCTCCTGCAAAGATCGCTGACAGATCCTCACCATCGACGTAGATACTGGGAGGTGTAAAACTGGCGCTCTGTTTCAGTTCCACGGGATATAATGAACTGCCCTCATCACCCAGGTAGAAATAGACTCCGTATCTGGAGTATTCTACATCATATTCATCTTTAAAGTCCTTACAGGCGATCCAGGCTCTTTTGATCACGGAGTTATCCTGATAAGGATACTCAGCCGGCCAACGTAATCCCTCATAGTAGGATCCGGTCCAGGCTCGTTCCGAACCATAGGCACTGAAATGAGATTGGAGGGAACCAACCCTGAGATAGCGCCTGGACGCACCATCAACCTGAGCCAGAACAGAACCGGCAAACAATACAAAACAGAAGGTTAGCAATATCAGCTTTTTCATAGATGGCCTCAAAACTTGATTCTTATACCAACGGTGATCTTACGCGGACTGAGAAAACTCATGGATCTGATATTGGGCATATCGATATAGGCTTTTTCTTCGATCAGGTCATCTATAGCTGATTGATCAACCGGCTCCGCAGCCCAGTCATTGATGGCATCATCCCAAACATGATAACTGTTGGTCGATGATTCCCAGAATATTTCATGTGATTTCGGTACTTGTTCCACGTTACTTAACGAGTCAGTAGTGTAAATAGGACGATATTCGGTGTCCCAGGAACGGTAATCACCCAGTCTATCATCACCCTTTTGCTCACCCTCCTCCCACGGTAAATGGAGTGAAGCGCGATAAGCCAGCCAATCACGTGAGCCGGCAAAACCAGCATAGCTCAACCATTTCATGTTCAACAGATTCGACACATCCATAAAAAACTCAAGATCGCCAAGATTGGTCTCGAAAGTCCGAGCCAGGCGTGAGCTGACCGAGTGTGAGTCCACCCATGGTCTGGTACGGGTACGATTTCCTTCTGACCACTGCCAGGTTGAACCAGCTCGATAGGATGCCAGCAATGTCAGATTCCAATCTTCCAGTGGCGTAATTCCTGCCAGAGTAGGTCCAAATTTATGAGGTGTGTGAAAAACAAGGTTAAGCCGAGCATAAGGTGTGGGAACCGGCCGACTCTCCTGTGGGTTTAAAGCGACAAAATCACGTTGCTCCATGGGATCCTGATAATAATGGGTCAAACCGAAATACCCTGAGGTTCTCACCATATAGGTATAATTGACAAACCCGGTGAACCAATCCCCCTTCAACTTGGACAGGGTTAATTCAATTCCTCTGATATCTGCATAATTATTATTATCTGGCTCACTATAGTTCACTGATCCATCAACACTGGTATATTTGATCCAGCCCGGTTGATTGCGAACATCCTTATAGTAGGTCGCAATATTGATCAGGTAAGCATCCTGGATGCTATGTGAATAACCCAGCTCATACGCGATGGTCTGCTCCAGCTTCAAATCAGGATTCCCAATGGAAGTCACTTTCCCATTGGATTCCCGCTGCAAACGAAAACGATAGGTGGAAGCTGGTTCTGAATGAAAATGGCCATAATTGAAATAGAGTTTGGAGCGATCGGTTATGGGATGAGAGATTCCCAGACGGGGACTGATAGTCCAGAAGTTGGCGGCATCCTCCTGATCGGCATTTTCCTCAAGATCACTACCCAGACCCTGGCTATAGATTGGGTCAAATGGATCCAGCAAATAGTTGGGTGCATTGGGATTATTGTATTCAGTGCGCAAACCCAGGTTGGCAATAAAGCCCTCATATTCCAGCTTATTTTGGATGTAAGCGGCAATACTGTAAGGGGATCTATCGTAATTTTGCTCCCTGGTCCAGGTATCCTTGTCACTCTCAGTATAGGAGCGCACCTGCAATTGATTCCGGATAATCCGTATGCCGGTTTTCAACTGATTCCTGGTGTTCACCTGTCGCGTGTAATCTGCTTTGAGCGAGTGAGTCTGGATCAGACTGCTATCGCGTCCCAAATTCATCCATTCGCCACCATCATATCCATAGGGTGCCTCATCACGCCACACGCCATCATAGATCTCAATTAATTGAGGATCCCGAGCGTCGGTTTCAAAGGTCCAGTATTTACTGCGCAGATACTGGTACATCACTTCATAATAACTATCTTCATCAAGCATATGATTCAACTTAAGACCAAAATTTGTCCGATAGATGTCTGCCGGGCTATAGTAACCGGG
>JAYEKW010000059.1 GCA_034716895.1 Candidatus Neomarinimicrobiota bacterium | reverse complement strand
TTTCTTCCCTTTGTAGAGAATATGATCTGATACAATATTTGGGTGTAGGTTGACAGGGTTAAACTCCTCCAGAGTTTGTTCTATTTCTTGATTATGAATACTACGGGTTGCACCCGTAGCTATTCGTGTTTAATCCCTCCGGGATTGTTATATGCCTGGTAAATATTCCTAACATCGTTTGCCCAGACAATTATTCTTGCTATGGTTCCAGGTACGCATTTAGGGGAAGAACCCAAAAAGTTAACCTAACCTGTTTTCAGGGAGCAAAGCGAGCCAAACAGGTTCCAATCTCTCCTGATCGAGCCAAGCAGGTTCCAGGGCTTGAGAACATCTGAACCAAATTAACAGTTATGATGCAAGAGATTTGAAACCAGTTTAGTCGGCTATTCGCCTCCGGAAACTGGTTGGGCTAACTCTAAGCCTGCTTAAACAACATGAATTCTTCCTCCCTTTGGGAGGATCGAATCGTGTAACGATTCGAGGAGGGTTGATCACATAGCTTGGATATAATAGCTGTAAACTTCGGTTTCATATCATGCCATGGAACCCCCCTCCGCCCTTCGGGCACCTCCCCCGATGGGGGAGGACTGTTTTGCCATTAAACGATCATATACTAGACAAAAAAAAGTCCCGAGCCGTAGCCCGGGACTTTTTTAGATCTATTTAGAAGATGGTTTAGAAATGAAGCTTTAAACCAAAATTCATGTAACGGGGAAGTCCCAGAAAGACCTCTGCTCTTGCAGCAGTATGGTCATTAATGGTGTTACCGTCAGTATCTTTGATCTTGTAACCATTATACTTACTATGATCAACAGCATCTTGAACGTAGGTGTTATCAAGTGCATTGAAGATGTGAGCAAATAGCTGAGCATCAATTCCAGCGATCTTAGGTAGATCATAGGAGGCGTGAACATCCATTTTTGAATAGCCTGGAGCGATCCAAACCTGGGCTCTATCAGCATTGGCATCATCACCATCGTATTCACGACTGTCAGGACTCCAATCAGAGTAGTTATTGTCATAGATGCTATAAATAGCCTGCAATCTTAGCCCTTGGATGGGTGTGAGAGTTGCGCCAATAACGTAGGAGGTCTGTGGCATGTCACCAACTTTGAGATCTTTCAAAGCATAATCATATTCGTATGATCCCTGACCAACAACAACACCCGTGCTATCAAACTCATCGTAAACATAATTGCCAGAAGCGTCTTCAGTGAATTTCCAGTCACCAAAACTCAAGGAAGCATCCAGACGGATCATCTTCATTGGCTGGACGGAGGCTTCGATCTCAAGTCCTTTGTGGTTCTGATTTACACCAGTAAGGAAAATAACATCAGTATCACCACTTGACCCCTGACCTGTAGTTACAGATTTGGTCAAGTTCCGGTCTTTCCAATCGGTGTTATAGACGTTTGCTGTAACGGCGAACATCTTTGCTTTGTAGTTAACACCAGCTTCGGAGCTAAGGAATTTCTCATTTGCTGGATCAGAAGCAACTGTTCCATCAAAATAGATCACATTGTCCATGATCGGTGGTTTTTCAACATAGCCGAAGTTACCAAAAACATTAAAGTTCTCAGATAGGTGATACATTCCACCACCCTTGACCTGCATGGCACCAATAGGATCTGATGTGATGACTTCGTCGGCTACGGTAAAGTGATCCTGATAGGAATATTTGATGGATGAGAAACCAGCCATTCCATAACCATTTATGGCACCGGCACTATAATTACCCTGTACAAAACCACCGATCCAGTCAACAGTAGTTTCATTGTGATAGGCAATAATATCACCAAGCTCAACTCGCTTGCCTGAGGCATAATTATCATCAGCAAAATCCAGGTAATAATCGCCACCCAGAAGATCACGAACCTCACGAGCATGTTCGATACCAGCAGTACGCCAGTCGATACCAACCTGCAATTTGAGCATTTCACTCATGTCAAAGTTCAGTTTGGAGATCAAACCGATGGTGCTTTGACGGTTGATGCTGTTACGCAGAATACCAACAGACTGATTATTATCAGCACCATGGGTACGAACAAGAGCAGATTTATCAACATAGACAGTATCTTCAGAACCGGAGTTGTAATCAACTAATGCATTCCAGTCTCTGGTCCAGGGACCACTACCATAATAGAATTTATAGTCATCGTCACCCAGGTTGCCATCAGCATCCAAGGTGGGAATTTTTCCATAAGTACCAGTACCACCACCGGAACCACCTGACCAATACAGCACAGATGAGAGTCTCATCTTTTCAGTCAGATTTAGATAATGGTTGAGGTTGACCAATGGTTTGTGAAAAAAGTTTTCACGTTCATTCAAGAAATCAGGATCATGTCTTTCCATGGTTCTGGCACCATACATATACCAGTACTGTTCACCTTCGTAATCAGAACTTATGGGAGACCAGTTCTGGTTGAAAAGACGACCTGCATCTTCACCGGCATCATTGGTGAACTGAGAATTATATTCTTCCCAGTCACTTTCGCCATCACCATCAGAATCAACAGCATCCATGGCATCTTTATCAGCAACTTCTTCAGCAAATTCCTGATCATAGGCCATAACATTCTGTTTGTAAAGGTTTTGGCCATGACGCTGAGGAGCACCAATGGCGTACAGCTCAAAACGATTGTCTGAACTGATTGCATAAGCTGCACCAAAATAGTAAGCCCATGAATCGGTCCAGGCCTTATCAACAAGACCGGTTCCAGTCTTACGGACAACGGTTGCACTCAGGGCAACTTTGTCAGCGATCAGACCAGTATTATAATTTACCGTGGTCTTTAAGAAATCACCTGTGCCAGCTTCTTGTTTGAAGCTTCCGCCAGCTTGGAGGGCAGTTGGGTCAGTGATGATATTCATGGTTCCACCGATAGAAGGTGTTGCCAGGTTAACAGCACTCAGTCCACGCTGCATCTGGATTGAAGAGGTTGCATCTCCAACACCATCCCAGTTTGACCAATAAACCCAACCATTTTCCATATCATTCTGAGGAACACCGTTGATCATCACAGCAACATTACGCTGATTGAATCCACGAACATTGATACGGGCATCTCCAGCACCGCCACCCTGATTGGTAGCATAAACTGAAGGAGTCGTATTCAGAACCATTGGAATATCCTGTGAGCCCAAACGAACTTCCATTTCTTCTTTGGAAACATTTGTGTAGGCAACCGGTGTGTTTTTACCAGCACGTGAAGCTAACACTTCCAAGGCACTCATTTCCAGAGCCTGGCTGGTGAGAGCAAAATTCAGGGTTGTGGCAACGCCACTGGCAACCTGAGCACTCATTGAAACGGTTTCATAACCGATCACAGAAGCAGATACGGTGTAATTACCAGCGGGAACGCCTTCAATAACGTAAGCACCGGACAGATCAGAAGCGCCACCATACGGTTGGCTGTCAACGATCACATTTGCTCCTGGTAGAGCATCACCTGTGTTGCCATCTGTAACAGTACCAGTAATCGTACCCTGAGCCAGGGCCAATGCCGGAACCATCACAATAACGAGCAGCACAGTAAATAAGTAACGTTTACTCATTTTCTTGTTTTCCTCCTTTTAGTGGATGTATAATTTTTGCAACGACTGTGACAGACATCACATAATGAATGAATCTCTTGGGGAAATTTATCCCAGACGAGTTTCATAGATTTCCTAGTTTCCTCCATCCATTGCGGCGCAAGATAGACTGGCACTTTTGAACAGTCAACACCCAATTTGTTAGAATTCTGTTATACCCTGATAGAACGGAGGTTAGACACAACTTTTAGGGGTCAGCACATAAACACATTCAATATGTTGTATAGTTATGTTTTAGAGAAATATCACGAAACCAACTTGTTTGGAGTTGATCGAAAAAATGATTTGAACTTGAAAAAAGCTCTCGGAATCTGGAATGATTTTCATAACAAAAATGCTGTGCGAATTGTCACAAGTGTGAGACCATATTACACAGATAAATTGTTGATTAACCTCCCGTAAGGAACCCCTCCCGGGAGGGGTTCAGGGTGGGGTAGATCTATGGGAAAGTGTGATTTGTTGCTTGTCCATTGACCCCCTCCAGTCTTCGTCCCTTCGGAACTTCGCCGAGGCAGGCCGACCCTTCGGGTCACCTCCCCGAGGGAAGGACTATGCTTGTCGTTACCTGGACTATTGCTTGGCGAAACATTTTATTGGTGGCAATTAATTCCCCTCCTTTTTAGGAGGGGTGGATCGCGGAGCGAGACGGGGTAGTTTTGTCCCTAACCACAAAACAGAAGTTATAAATAAGGTTCTTCCCCTAAATGCGTACCTGGGGTCATAGGAAGAAGCGTCAAAATGGTGAATGAG
>JAYEKW010000058.1 GCA_034716895.1 Candidatus Neomarinimicrobiota bacterium | reverse complement strand
AATATGGGGCAGCCTCTTATATGTGCATGAAGGATTTTGATCAGAATAATCTATCATGGTACGGTAACTGGGAGCACCTGATTCCTTTCTTTGCTTATCCAATAGAAGTGCTCTCGAAACCGTAATGACTAAGCAATACTCTCATTTCGGGAACCTCAATGTCCAGATTTATACTAAACCAGCCCCCATCACTGAGAGAATTTCAATGGGTGAGCCTTTTTTATTTTCCGAGAAACAATTTTAAATAACTTGCTTCAATGTTGAAACTCGTATTACAGAAACAAGTATTGGTGAGAATTATATTGCTTCTAGCAGTAGTATTACTCATCGGATTCCAAGGTTTCCATCATCATTCAGGAGATGACAGTAACTGTATTTGGGCCAATATTCATTTCAATTTACTCCTGCTGACAACACTATTTTACCAAACTTTCCTTGTGGCATTTTTTGCCAATAAAACCCACTCAATTTCCAATTGGAATATCAGGTATAAGATATTGCTGATTCCGGAGCTGCTCAACCTACCTCCCCCTATGCTTCCATAGCATTTTTTAAACAATACTATTTTTCTGTCCGACACCTGTCAGTTGGCAGTTGTCACATTTACTATGGAGCTTTCTACACATGAAACACGTATCAAAAAAACACTTTATTATTGCAACTATCCTCATCAGCCTTTTAAGCACTTTTGCCTGTGACCAAACCGAAGAAATTGTTGAGTCTCAAGACACACATGTTTGTGAACATCTAATGGATGGACCATCAATCGACCTGCTAACCGTAACATCATTGTCTCAGGCCATAGATAGTCTAGATGCAGATGATGAATATAGGGTTCAGGCTCAGTTACATACCCGCTATGACCTGGAGTTACTTGAAGACAGTACTGGATTATTTTCTGGTATGATCCCTTATACACCAGTAGGAGGGTCTGCCGATCACATCCTGTATATGAACCAGGCCGTGGAGGTTTCCGTATTGAATGCCGCCTCAAATGAAGCCTTGATAGCTCATGAAGTGATGGATCACTCAGATGATTGTGACGAAATAGCCTATAAGGGAATTTTTGAACTTGATCAGGATGTCACTTATGTCCTATCCTTTCATCAGGTCTCAACATCCTCAGTGAGTGTATTATTTCCTCTGTATGATGGTGATTCGGATCATGACCACTAAAGGGGTTTTTCAACTCTTACTTCTACTTTGCTTCACGCTCTTGACACACCCCGGATATTCATCTGCAATCTCCGGGGCCTACAACTGGCATGCACACCTTTATGATGAAAATGGAAAACCCATTCCTTATGCCAATGTTTCATTAAGCCAATTAAACACGGGAGCAGTAAGTGACAAAACCGGGCACGTCGAAATAGCCAACCTACCTGCTGGTGAATACACCATCAACATTAGTGTGATTGGGTATGTTAGCCGAGCGATGATCATCACCCTTCCCCAAAGTACTGTTGAGAATAGTACGATTATCCTGCAAAGCACACTGCTCGAAGGGTCGGCAGTGACTGTAACTGTTACAGGGCTGCCATCAGACATCCTAACATCAGAGAGAACGGTTTCGGTTATAGGTGGTGAAACACTCCAACGCAATGCCGGCCAATCACTGAGTGCTACACTTGCTACCATACCAGGACTTCAGGTCATTTCACAGGGACATGCTGTGGCAAAACCTGTCGTAAGAGGTATGAGTAGTCAACGGGTTGTTATCGTTAAGGATGGTATCAAACAAGAGGGACAACAATGGGGAGGTCATCATTCTCCCGAGGTGGATGTACTCAGTCTTGGAAAAATCGAGGTTGTCCGTGGTCCCATGAGTCTCCTTTATGGTTCAGAAGCCATGGGAGGTGTCATCCAGTTAGAAGCACCCAAATTACGTACACTGAATGATGGAGGACGTTCTTTTGCTATGGCAGGGCGTTTGGGTTTTCAAGCCAATTCGCAGCAAATAGTAGGTGGATTGGGGTTTCAAAAATCCTGGGATCATGGTGCAATTAGAGCAAACATCAGTGGCCGTAACAGTGACAACTACGCAGCTCCTGGAAACACTCAATTCCTTGAGCGGGTTGACGGGACAGCTTATCACCAGATAAATGGTGGTTTTCATCTTTTACAAAAATACCAGTCTCATGAACTTGAGATTCTGGGAACCCGCTATGAAGAAGAGCAAACCCTGATAGGTGCTGGTCATTGGCACAACTCTGGAGGTGGTGTTGATGGGACAGAACCCTGGTATCATGTTTTGGGAACCATTGTTTCTCCCACCCAACACAATTCATTAACACTTAAGGGCAAATGGTTACTCGATAATAGTTGGATAGAATATGATTTTGGATCACAGTTAAACCACCGCACTGGTGGAATTGGAGGTGAAAATCCAGTCGTAGACCTGACAGCAAAGACCTATGCTGGAAATGTACGATGGCTGCACCTGATCCAGAAAAAATTCCCCGGAACATTTGGAATTAGCTATCTAAAGAAAAAGAGCACCTCTATCGGATCTGAAAGGTTGCTACCAGACTACAACCAAAGTTCAGTTGGGATGTATAGTTTTTACCGATGGATGTTCGAACCATTTACCTTTTCAGGAGGACTGCGAATAGATGCTACCTCTTATGATATCCTGGCTACAAATTTCGCTGGATTAATCCAAAATGAGGATGTAACTGATTTATATTTTCCTATAAGTAGCGGGAGTGTCGGGCTGGTCTGGCACCAAACTGAAATGCCCTACTCAATTGCTCTAAACCTGGGTACCGGTTGGCGCCCACCCAATCCATATGAATTGTACATTAGTGGTATCCATCATGGAGATTGGAAAATTGAAATAGGCAACCCTGAATTGAGGCCTGAAGCCTCACTAAATAGTGATTTGATTTTCCGCCATGTTGCAGAAACACATACAGGTGAGTTAACGTTCTATTACAATAAACTTAAGGATTATATCATCAGTGCCCCCACTGGTTTGCGAGATGAAGACACTGGTATCCCCATTTACCATATTTCACAAGGGGATGCCCATATTTATGGTAGCGAAATGCGCCTGAACAGAATGTTTGGTTCCCTGTTTGAAGGTGAGGTCGGCTGGGACTATATCAGAGGTGAATCATTACTTCCCGTTGTTGATGCCGATGAAGATGGTGTTGAAGAAGCAGCTCTTCCGGGAATCAGCCCTGCACGCGTTCTCTTCGGTGTGTCATTTTTCAAGGACAAGCTTGCCTGGTTTCAAGATGTAAACCTGAAACTTCAGAATGAATTCGTATTTGCCCAGAATCATTTGGCAGAGTTTGAAAATGTTATCGACGATGGATATGGAAATACTAGGAATGTAATACCTGAAAATTATCAGCTCCTCAGCCTTGCTCTTCATGGGAAGCTCAGGGTGGGCTCGCAACAGGTTGATATTAGCCTGGGGGTGGATAACTTGCTGAACGAGCAATACTATAGTCATTTAAGTAAGTATAAAGGACTTGCTTTCGATCAGGGCTTGAATGTTCATGGAGAAATCCGTTATAACTTCTAGTGCTATGTTAAGCATGAGATGTGCAAAAAGTCGTGGGGATTTTTTTCGATAACAAGGCAAATCCGTTGCTCTATCCAGCTGCCTGTCCCGCCGTAGCTTGAAAAGCGAAGGAGGAAGCTACCGGAGCATTTGAGCGCACGCCCTATAATTTGCTAGTTTACCATTTGGAAGGTTAAATTAGTATCTCAACATCTAATGCATTTGCCATGAAACCCCGAATTTCGGGATATTCTTAATTTGTCCTTATCAAACGCGTTTCATCCTTGTTCTGTAGACTGTATTTGGCTATATTTTATTTTCAATATGTTTAGAATTATGATGGTAATGATATAATTGAGAGTTGGCGTGTATGCTTAACGCTTTGGTTATCGGCTACCCTGAAGGATAGTTTTTTTGTATTTATAATTTACAAGTATTATTTTAAAAAATGCTTGTTACGACCATATCAAGAATTCGAATCTTATTTTTTTCGTTATTAAAAACAGGGGGAATCTGATGCATCCAATATAGAGACTTCTGAAAGCCCAAGTCATCACACAAATCGGAAATTAAGACACTTGAGGAGTTATACCATTTTCAGTTTTAAAGTAGCCATTAAATCCAAAATATCATCCTACACTTTGCAAGTTACGGGAGACAAGTTTTTCTTTTTTACTCCCCGTGCGATTTTCGATAGAAAATTCGCACTGCTTCGCTTTAAATGTGAAGCCTGCCTGCGTGGAGACCAACTTCGGCATAGGCAGGCATAGCCTTCAGTCTCCGCACTACATGCTACGCCTGACAAGCAGCTATGGTGAACATTTTAAGTGTGTTATGCTGAGTTCATCGAAGTAAAGTAAAAATGGAAAAGATGAAGAAATTACAGGCCATTTAGAACTGAAATTGGTATTAAACAGAGATGAAAAGATTAGTCGTAGTATTATCGGTAATAAGCCTTTCTATTATCATGATCAATTGCGCAAAACAGTATCCACTAACAGTTGCTGATGTAGCACCGAAATTAGCACAATTTTCAGAAGCACATAATTGGGGATTTACTGATGAAGGTGAATTTGTTGAATACTATCAAATTGGAGACCCTAACTTTGATAATTTCTTTAAAACAGCCGCTAAACTTGATGGTTTGGTAATTATTGCCAATGGAATGACAAAGAATACAACAAAACAATTAAAAAAGTATGCCATGTCAAAAGCGGCGGATGAATCCCTCCAGGAGGATATCAAAGCAACTATTGGTGATACTGCTCCAGAGGATTATTCTACGGAACAATCCCTGATTGTCATGAAACTGGCAAAACAACATGATAAGGTATCCAAAGATGAGCTAAAATATTTTGCCACTTCTTCAGCATCATTGAGTATTGCAGTAATCGCTCTTGGTAAAGGTGTGAACGAAGTTGGTAATCTCTTGAAAGACGGGGCGACACTATTGAAAAATGTGAAAAGTACAAAACCCTGGCTTATTCCAGCAGCGACAAAAGGAATTAAGGGATCTATAGAAAATTTAATGGGGTTTAAAAATAACGCGCCCAAAGTTTTAGAGGAAATGAAAGTTCTTCACGAAGGCTTTAAGGCAATGGGCTAAGGTAATACTATGAAACACAATTATATTTCGATCACATGTATCATATTTTTTGTATCAATTGTTCTTTTTAGTTGTGCTTCACAAGGTACACCTGAAGATATAGCACTGCCTAAAAATGGCGGTGCTATATCTTTCCCTCCAGGCTGGAATGATTCAATCATTGAGAAAATCAAGGCGGGTCAATCCACTAAAAACATTTTAGCAGTCTTAGATTTTGAAGGGAATGAAAAGCTAAAAGGAAAAGTTGATCTAAAAATGTCCGACATGCTAACAACATCGTTAGTAAAAACAGGTCGCTTTGATATTGTTGAGCGGAACAAGATTGATAACATTATTAAAGAACAGCGACTTGGACTTGCAGGGATAATCGATGAGATGTCTGCTGCGGAGGTTGGTAAGATGATTGGAGCTGAGTACGTAGTATTTGGGTCAATCACATCAGCGACCAGAAGTGATATTGATAAGTTTGGATATATCTTAGTTAAAATTGAGGTTGGGATAGATGTAAGAGTTGTTAATGCTACAACGGGGAAAATACTACTATCAGAATCTGCCATCGGATTGTCAGAAAGCAAAATAGTACAAACTGCAGATGGTGTTGTTGTTAGCGGAGCAATTGATTACAATTCGGCTTATGCGAAATCATCAAGAGACGCTGTAAATAAGGTTTCAAGCAAAATTGCAAATTTATTACCTCTTATCGGTTTTGTAGTTTCTACAAATATTGAGGAAATTATAGTTGATGTCGGTGAGGATCGTGGAGTGAAACGTAATGACCGATTTGTAGTATTTCGTGTAGGGGAGGAAATCCTTCACCCTGTTACAGGTAACCACATCGGTTGGAAAAAAGAAATACTTCAGGAAATATCCATAACCACAACAGAAAAATCTATGGCCACCGGAATTACCATGAGAAAGAAATCAGAATCAGAGGTGATGCCTGGTGATCTGGTGATTTCAAGGTAAAGACGCTGATTCAATAGAACCATCTGCAAAATTTAATAAAAAGCCCATCAACTAAGGAATACCTGGCTTACTTTCCCTTATTCATAACATATTTATCCAGCCATCTGTCCTGTTCCCAGAGGAGGTGAAGGATACTTTCCTTCGCCCGATAACCATGACTTTCCTTGGGTAGCATCACCAAACGAGCAGGGGCTCCCAGACCCTTTAAGGCGTTGAAGTAACGTTCACTCTGTAAGGGATAGGTTCCAGAATTATTGTCTGCTTCACCATGGATCAACAGAAGCGGTGTCTTCATTTTATCAGCATGCATAAAGGGTGACATCCTGTAATACACTTCAGGAGCTTCCCAATAGCTACGTTCTTCGCTCTGAAAACCGAAAGGAGTCAACGTACGATTATAGGCTCCACTACGAGCAATACCAGCCGCAAATAGATTGGAATGCGACAACAAGTTGGCCACCATAAAGGCACCATAGGAATGTCCGCCAACTGCCACCCGGTCAGGATCGATGTATCCCAGCTTATTCACCGCATCAATGGCTGCGCTGGCATTTGCCACAAGTTGCGACCGAAAACTGTCATTGGGTTCTTGATCACCTTCGCCTATGATGGGAAAAGCCGCTCTATCCAAAACCACATAACCCCGTGTCACCCAGTAAATGGGGGAACCGTAATAAGGATAAACAAACCGGTTGGGATTGGATGTCTTTTGAGAAGCCGAGTTCTTGTCTTTGTACTCCCGCGGATATGCCCATAAGATCATCGGTGCCTTTTCTCCGCTCTCCACATCATGGTTCAGTGGTAAATAGAGTGTAGCATTCAATTCCAAACCATCATCCCGGAAATAGGTAATAACTTCTTTATGGATGTCCTGCAAACTCTTAAATGGGTTGTCGAAATGAGTGATGGCTGTTAATGATCCCTTCTTATGGATATCCCGTAGATAATAGTTCGGATACTCATTTTTTGATTCCAGACGCACCAGGTATTGCCCCTTTTTGAAATCAATGGCCTCATAAATATCCTCAATCTTGTCCTCATAAGTCGAGCGATAAATACGGGATGAGGTCTTCTTCCTTAAACTGAATTTATCAATAAAGGGGTACTGACCCTCGGCAGAGAAGCCTGCTCCAATCAGGAACAGGGACTTTTTATGAATGGCCAATACGGACTCATGATACTTATTCTTTTCATGCACAAAATAACCGGGGTCGCTGTAACGATCCTGATAGTTTCGGTCAGAAATAATGGTTCCTTTCTGCTTCGATTTGGACGGATCAAATAAATATGTTTTTATATTTCGAGTGTTCCACCAATAGTCATGAGCAATAGCTATCTTCCTGCTTCCCCACTCGATATTAGAATATCGGTTTACCAGTTTAATGAGTGAGACCCCCTGCTTTTTAGAAGATATTTCCTGCTGAAAAATCTCGTCCCGGTAAGGAACTTCGACATCGGGATCACCTCCATCGAGAGCTTCACACCAAACCAGGGTTGATGGACGGTCCAAGCGCCAGGTCATTTGACGTTTACCGGTTCTAACCGCCATAAAGCCCTTTGGTAAGACTTCCATTAAGGGGACATCCATGACCGTCTTAACAAAACTACCGTTATTGTGATAAATATTTGTTTTAAAAGGAAATCTGGAATAGGTGACAATGTAGGAGAATGGGCGTTGGATCTCGGAGATCTTGACATACTCGCCGTTGGGAGAAAAGGATATGCTGCGATACATACCCTGATTAAGCCATGGCGATTCTTGACCATTAAGGGTCACTTTTACAATTTTTGAGGTAACCAATACCTGAAAATTATGCTCATCATCCCGGTTCTTGAGTAAATCCTGATAGGTCCGATTCTGGGCTTTCTCACCAGTGCTTTCAGTAATAACCGGACCAGTCGGAACTGAAAGTTCGGTATCAACCAGGGACTCCCCTGACTCTGGCATTATCTTGACCAACAAAGCTCCACTGTCTTTAAACCAGGTCATTGGCTTACCCAAATTGGCATTCGCCCTGGCTGTGATCAGTCTTGTCACAGAGGCAGAACTTATATTCAGCAACCAGACTTCCACTCCTGTTTCCGTTGTATTGGTGAACGCCACATATGCTTGACTGGGTGACCAGCTAAAATTTGAAAGTCTGGAATTCTGAGGTAAGCCGGCAACCGTTCTCAGGTTTTCATCCAAGGCTTTTTTCAGCTTGATGTCATTATAATAGGTTTTGCGACTGGATATATTGGTTTTAGGATTTATACGGAGACCAGCAAGCCGTAATTCTTTTTCCGAAAGCGTGGCAATTGATTTATAGGTATCGCGATATAACAACAGGACATTTTCACCCTTACTATCCACTTGAACTCTTGGCGTAAGCGGCGCATTAACCAGTTCTAAAATTGACTCCGGTGGTGTTTGATAGACCAGCTGTTCTTGCGCAGTTAAAACGGAACCTGCCAGCAGGATTAATACGATGAGATATTGGTAAACTTTCATATTTATACTCCCTCAATTTTATTGATCTAAAATATTTTGAATAGCGGGAATAGCTATAAAAGGTTTACCTGAAACGGGCATATCTCCAATGCAGCTAATCTAAACTGTGAAAGGTTTCAGTCCCCGCCAAATTTGGCTCGACAAGGATCAAAAAAAGCCTGGAGAGCTTTCCAGGCTTTTTGACTCTGGTTGATCTTTCGATCAAAACAGATTAATGAATTACAACGTTGAGAAAAACTCTCCACAGATACGCGGTCTGCCCACCTGAGGAGAGTTGTAAAACAAGACTAACTATTTAGAATTTGATATCGAACTTGGTAATGATCATTGAGCCACCACCGAGTTGTGGACCATTCAAGTCCTGGTAAACTGCAATTGGCATGCAGACACCCAGGTGGATTTTCTTTGAGAATTTAATATGCGCTTCAGGTGCCACATAAATTACGTGCCCGCCTGTATTCTCGATATCAACACCATTTTTCACTGCTTTGGTTTTAACCTCACCATTAAGCTCAAAACCAACATCCAGTTTCATGTGGGCCGCGTAAGCATAGGTGTAGTTATATTTAAAAACGCTGGATCTCTTAAATACATGAGGACCCAATTCGCCATCTGTAGCCATCACATATACAAAATAAACATTATTCCAGTTCCGCTTTTTGATCTGATGCGCTCCCAGCTCAAAAATGGGATTGAATGATCCTGAGCTAAGCTGCATGCTCCCTGGCAGAACATTGCCGTTCACATCAACAGCGTCAGTGGTTCCTACTGGAATGGTTGTACCAATACCGACAATTATGTTGGCCGGTCCGGTCTTCTGATTCATGATGCCATAGCGACCGATCAATTTGAAATCACCAAATCCTGAGTTCTCATCAGAGAATACATCACCGTTTGGCTTTAAGCGATCCATTGATTTGATGAAATATGAGGTGATCAATCTTACATCAACATGCTTGATAATTCCAGTACGGAAGGCATTCTGTACTTCTTGATAGGCAAATCTTTTCACTCCTGGAGAGGCAAAATCGATCACATCACTCCCAGATAGCAATTCATCTTTGCTTACGTTGAAATACTTGTTGATCAGAACATAGGTGCCAACTGGTACCAGGCTGCCATTGTGAGTATTGACAGCGGCACAGGGCATGGGTCCTGTATACTTTTGTTTAGCTTTTTTTGCAGCAGGTTGAGCTGGTACTTCAGTAGCTGCGACAACTTCGGGAGCTGCTTCAGGTGTTACATCAACTGCCGCAACAGTTGTATCAGCTAAAGATACAGCACTGGTTGAATCAGTTTGTGCCAGGGCAAAGCTGGCAACTACAAAGAAAAGCAGAAGTACAACGTGGCGTAAGTGGTTATTTTTCATTTTAAATCCTTTATCTTTTTGAGCTATTTGGTTTTTATTTGGGATTAATCTTCGGTTGTATAATAGTTTTTGAAATATGGGATCAGCATAACGATGATAAAGATCGTACCCAACAAGCCGCCTAAAAAATAGACCGAGGTAAACATGGAAGGTGTGCCGGCACCTACAACTTTGGCACCTTTAGCAAAGGCATCTGCTCCAGCAACAGAAAATGAGGCTTTGGGACGAGCATAATGGACGGGGAAAGCAGCAACGGCCATTCCCAGACCCGCTACTATGCTAAACCACCAACCCGCTTCTTTTTTTGCAGCAAGATTATAGATCGCAATAAAGATGGTGATCAGAACAATAACCATGATGGGTTGCGAGTAACGCAAGATACCAATCGATGGATCGAGGATCGAGGCTGTTTTTCCGCCCTGATACAAGCCACGCAGCCCGTGTTCAGCAAAGGCGAATGTTTGAGTCCCAAACATCCCTAAAAGGGTTAGTGGCACAAAGGTTGGCCATAGATCCTTACCCTTTTTCTCTAAAATGATCAAAGCCCAAAAAGCGAGCAGTCCAACAATAAACGCTGTAAATGAAGGAGCAAAAGCGCCTTTCCTCACCATATATCCGGCAAAACTGCTGACATAGAAGCTACCAATTGGCAACGTTGCCAAGCTCACCAATGCAACGGGGAAGGCCCAGGACTTATTCTTCAAGAACGCGTAGGTAACCAGTAGCAGGATAATTCCAGCAATCACGGTTATGCCAAGCCAGCCAAAACTAACATGCAAGCGCAGGGAGGCAATTTCGTTCATTGGCATGGTAGCCCCTTTGGTCTGACCCTTCAGGAACATGTTTACGGTCTTGGTGACCAAGCCAGGGTTAATAAATATTAAGAACACACTTACTGCCAAAGTAATTCCGGCTTGAATCTTACGAGTTAAAGCTGATTCGATGTTCATTTATTGATTTCCTTTCTTTCCTTCATTCTGGAAAAATCCAGTTTGTTATTTCCATAACCCATGCTAAAACTGTAGGTTACAGTCGAGTAATTCTACGGTTTGAGGTAGTTGCATTTTTTAAGCACCCCACCACGACAACCACATGTTAGTTGATATAAACTAATATCCATGTAAGCAGTATAATTAATATTTTCTAAATAGCAACTATTTCTATTTGCGTTCTATTTACATGATCGTGTATTGTAAGAAATTGTGCAGATCGAGACATTTCACCGGGGTGACTTCATTCATTGGAACGAAAACGATGCTTCCATAACCTTGCATTGTGTAACAGCATCTTTCCTGTAGAATCCAACCCAAACACGTCTATTTTTATCCGATGATCAAAACCATAGATAAATATATTTTTCGCGAGTTACTAACCCCCTTCTTTTACTCGTTGCTGGTGCTGACCATGATCTTTCTGGTTAATTTTATTATTCGTGCCATGGACCGAATCCTGGGTAAAGGACTTTCCTTTTTTGTCATCCTGGAATACATCGCCCTTAATCTGGCCTGGATATTGGCACTGGCTATCCCTTTGTCAGTCCTGGTTGCTGTCCTCCTGGCTTACGGTCGTCTGGCAACTGATCATGAAGTGACAGCCATGCGCTCTGGTGGGATATCGCTTCCACGCGTCATGATGCCGGCATTGGTATTCGCGCTTTTCGTAGGAAGCTTTACGTTTTACTTCAATACTTCGATCCTGCCTGATGTTAATCACCGAGCTCGCCTGTTAGGCTCTGACATCTATCGCAAACGACCCGATATGGATATCGTCCCAGGTTACTTCATTGATGATCTGCCAGACTATAACATCCGGGTGAATGAAGTAACCGAAACAGGTCTGCAGGGTGTGATCATCTTTTCTAAAAGTAATCTGCGCGAACAAGTCTCCATCTTTGCGGAAAGCGGCCGAACAGAAACTGCCGGTGGACAGATCATTTTCACCTTATACAATGGTGAAAAACACTTGCTCGATCTGGATAAACTGGATGACTATCAACGCGAGTATTTCGATTCGACTCGCTTAACGGTAAAGGTTAATAATTTAGAGCTGAAACGACGGGAATCAGCAGTTCGCGGTGATCGGGAAATGACCCCGGCCATGATGTATCAACGTATTGAGGATAATAAGGGTCGTTACCAGCGAACCATCGACCGGATGCTCAACATTCGGGTTAACAGCCCACTTTTTGATGGGGATTCACTGGTTGATATGGTGGCTGTCATGGATACGATTAGACGCATTCCGGTAAACAAAGCGGAAACCATCAAAGCCAGAACCAGAGCCTGGAACCGTACCATCGACAAGCTGGAAAGTCAGGAACGCCTTCTCAACAGTTACCTGAAACAGATAAATAAATATCTGGTTGAGATCCATAAGAAGTATGCCATGGCTGTCACCTGCATTGTTTTCGTGCTGGTGGGGGTTCCCCTGGGGATCATGACCCGCAAATCCAGTGGCACCATTGGGGTAGCTATTGGTATGTTTTTTATCTACTGGGCAGCCCTTATTGCCGGTGAAGAATTAGCAGACCGCCGGATGGTGGATCCTGTCCTGGCTATGTGGGCTCCCAATGGTATTATGGCCATCGTAGGGTTGTGGATCAGTTATCAGGTTTCCCGAGAACGAACGGTCATCAATATTCTGTGGCTGAAAACCATTTTCAATCCCTTCAACTGGCAGATATTCTCAGCTAAAAAAACCTGATCAAGTAAGCAGTTTCAAATCGCTGGTATCCGACTATATTGAACTTTATGAATTTGTTGAGGAGAGTTTCTGCATGTCACTTCATACCATTGTACTCGTAAAACAAGTACCTGATACCAGTAATATTTCAGGGGATGTGATGCGCCCTGATGGGACGGTGAACAGGGCACGTTTACCGGCAATCTTCAATCCGGAAGACCAGGAAGCCCTGGAGCTTGCTCTGCGTCTGAAGGATCAGCATGGTGGAACTGTTACCGCGCTGACCATGGGACCACCCAATGCGGCAAATATGCTGCGCGAATGTTTATATATGGGAGCTGACCGCGCCATTCTGGTTAGCGATAGACGTTTTGCCGCTGCTGATACTTTGGCCACATCCTATGCGCTTCACAAAGCGGTCCATCACATTGGTGAATTCGATCTTATTTTTGGAGGACGCCAGGCCATCGACGGTGATACAGCACAGGTAGGACCTCAAACTGCTGAAAAACTGGGCATCCCCCAGATCACTTACACGCAGGAGATCCAGGATCTGAATCTACAAAAGCGAACCATCAGAGCAAAAAGAGCCATCAATAATGGCTACGAAATATTGGAGTCTCCCCTGCCGGTTCTGCTCACTGTGATCAAAGATGCAACTGTTCCCAGACCTTTTGATGTTAAAAGGCTTTGCACCTATAAACGAGCTCAATCAAAATTTGAGATCCAGTCCACAGTAGATGATAGTCACGACCTGATCTCAATGGATCAACTGCTGGAAGAAGCCCAGCTGAAAGGTCTGTACATTGAGACCTGGAATATTGAAGATATCGATGCTGATGTAAGCATGTGTGGTCTGGCGGGATCACCCACCAAAGTGCATAAGGTTGAAAATGTGATCCTTAGTGGCTCAGAATTCAAAAAAGTACCAGCAACAACTGACGGGCTGCACGATATGATCACCGAACTAATGCAAGATCACATTTTTGGATAGAATAATTATGAATTCAAACATAAAAGATATGGTATGGGTCTTCGCCGAACAATCCAATGGAGAGCTGGCAGATGTAAGCCTGGAATTATTGCATAAAGCAGGAGCTTTAGCCAAAAAGATGGATTCCGAAGTCAGTGCTGTTCTCCTTGGCCACGAAATAGCGGAATTGGCAAATACGCTTTTTGCCCATGGTGCCGACAATGTTTATCTCCTGGATGATAAGGAACTCAAAGACTTTCGCAGCCTACCCTATGCAAATCTGATCACCAAGCTGGTTGAAGATAAACAACCCCGGATTGTGTTATTTGGAGCGACTCATACTGGTCGGGATATTGCTCCCCGGGTTGCCTCCCATACACGTTCCGGTCTGACTGCGGATTGCACAGAATTAAAGATCGAAACATTAACACTTCGTAAAGTCGAGCATACTGATCTGTTATTGCAGATCCGCCCGGCTTTTGGGGGAAATATCATTGCAACGATCATCTCGCCTGATGTAGCGATTCAAATGGCCACCATTCGTGAGGGCGTCATGGAAATGGGCGAAGCAGACCCATCCAGGACAGGCCATGTGATTCAGATTCCGGTAAAACTGGGGCCAATCGAGGTCGCTGTTCAAATCATCGAAAAACATCAGAAACCATCAGAAGTGAATTTGAAGACTGCTCCAATTATTGTAGCCGGTGGCTATGGGGCAGATACTCCGGAAAAATTTCAACTGATCAAAGATCTGGCCAAAGTACTGGGGGCAGATGTAGCTGGATCCCGGGCTGCTGTTGATGCTGGTCTGATCGAGGCAGAGCGTCAGGTCGGACAAACTGGCACAACCGTGCGACCGAAGCTTTACATCGCCATCGGTATTTCAGGAGCTATTCAACATCGGGCCGGAATGCAGGAATCCCAAAAGATTATCGCCATAAACAATGATCCTGAAGCCCCAATTTTTGGTGTGGCTCACTATGGAATTACAGGCGATCTGGAGGTTGTTATTCCCAAGTTGATCGCAGCCTACAAAAGCCAATTACACTAAGGATTCTCCAGGCACTTCATGAGAGCGACTTATTACAGGATTATCAAGGATTAATTATGTCAAATTTTTTCACTGAGAATCAGGATATTCAATTTCAATTCAACCGGATCGATCTGGAAAAGATAATCAAGATCCGCGAACATGATTATTCCGAGACTGCCAAGTATCCGTTTGCTCCCCGGAATTATGAAGATGCCCGGGACAATTTCAGACGCATTCTGGAAGTGGTCGGTGATATATCAGGCAATTTTGTGGCAGAACGTGCCCGGGAAGTTGATGAGTTGGGCTCCACCTTTGCTGATGGTAAGGTCACTTACGCCAAGGGGCTGGAAGAAGACATGCACCGACTTAATCAAGCTGGTCTCATGGGTTTTCTCCTGGAGCGTAAATACGGTGGACTCAATCTACCCATATCACTCTATGTTTTTGCTATAGAAATGGTTTCACGCGGGGATGCCTCACTGATGAATCTTTTTGGGCTTCAGGATATTTCCGAAACCATTGAAAACTTTGCCAGTGATGAGATCAAAGCCGAATATCTACCAAAATTCAGCAGCGGTACGGTATCCGGTGCCATGGTTCTCACAGAACCCGATGCCGGTTCTGATCTCCAGGCTGTTAAAACGCGCGCTTACCAGGATGACGCGGGTAATTGGTATCTAAATGGTGTCAAACGCTTTATTACAAATGGCAATGCCGACGTTTGCCTGGTCTTGGCCCGTTCAGAGGAAGGCACCAAAGATGGTCGCGGGTTGTCCCTTTTTGTCTGCTATGGTGATGATACGGTTCAAATCAGGCGGATCGAGCACAAATTAGGGATCAAAGGTTCACCCACTTGCGAAATGCAATTCCACGATACACCAGCTCAGCTCATCGGGTCACGTAAACGCGGATTGATCTCCTATGTCATGGCTCTCATGAATGGTGCCCGTCTGGGAGTTGCAGCTCAGGCTCTAGGGATCGCCCAGGCAGCCTATATTGAAGCCCGGCGTTATGCCCAGGAACGGGAACAATTTGGAAAATCCATTCTAAACTTTCCGGCTGTGGCAGATATGCTGGTTAAAATGAAAGTGGATCTGGAGACTTCCCGAACATTGATCTATTCCACCGCTCATGCAGTTGATATGCTAAAGGTGTGTGAGATGGAGCAGACCCGACTCAAGGAAGCCGGTGAATCCATCACTGATATTCGGCAGGAGGTCAAACATTGGAAATCCATGGCTGATTTTCTGACACCACTCTCGAAATACATCATCTCTGAAAAAGCGAACCGCATCTGCTATGATGCCATCCAGATTCATGGTGGCACGGGCTATATGCAGGAATTCAATGTGGAACGCCATTATCGTGATGTCCGGATCACTAACATCTATGAAGGCACCTCGCAACTTCAGGTCATTGCTGCTATCGGGAGTGTCATTAAAGGGATTTCTGATAAACAGTTTGATGCCAATGAGGAACGTGAGTGGCATCACGAAGCCCGGTTGCTGGCCAATAAGCTGAAAAAGATTCGTAATCTATTCAATAAAAGTAAAGCGTACGTTCTGGAGCAGGAGGACAAGGCTTATCAGGAATTGCATTCAGCAGAACTGGTGGAAATGTACGGCTCACTTTACGTTGGGTATTTGCTTTTAGATGAAGCTGCCGAGGATTCCCGCAAAATGCTCATTGCCAAAAAATACATTCTGGATTCACTGGCAACCGCCCTGCATCATACAGAATCCATCACCAAAGGTTTCGATACCCTGTTTACGGATGTGGAGCAGATCCTCACCAGAGAATAGAATTTAGTGTAAACTCACTCCTGGAAGCTTATCATTAGGCGTCCAACTCCGATACAGTCATATTCTAGTGTCACGTTAAGCATGATATAGCGCAACCAAGCCTTGTTCTTTTCCCCGCTAACTGCGTTAAATATTGTTACTATAGCTAGGGCTATGGTAACAATATTTGCCTTGTTATCGAAAAAAATCCC
>JAYEKW010000057.1 GCA_034716895.1 Candidatus Neomarinimicrobiota bacterium | reverse complement strand
ACCTGTAGACGAGGATGTTAGGGATATAAGGGTATAGAGGCTGTGTGAAAACTTCATTGCGCCGGAATAATTACTTTCTAACATTAGCTTTGGTTATCTACCTATGGTGCTGTTAATAATGATACTTACCCCAGGCTTCAGCCTGGGGGCTATAAAAATATTAAAAAGGAGGGCATTAGCCCAACAATACTGGGCTAATGCCCAAAGAATCAGTGGGTTATCATACCCCCCAAGCTAAAGCATGTGGTAAGAGTTGTCCCTATTCTCACACAGGCTCTATAACCCTTATACCTTTATACCCCAGAATATTTTATTGACCCCCAATCTCAATGATTGTATCCAGGTACGCATTATTATGATGAACCATTACTTATTACTCCAACCCCACCAGCTCATTCTGTTTCTTCCAAAAGCGACGATAGGGGAGTCTGGGTTTGACCTGGATTGTCTCGGTTTCCAGCATGGCAATGAGGGCATCGGCAATCTCTCGTTCCAAGTCGAAGGCTTCAGCTGTAAGAGCTGTTCGTTCCTTACCCGATACATCGGGTGCTTCCTTCAACCATCGTTGCTCTAAACCATCAAACTCTGTGCGAACCAGCTTAAGCCGATGCTGAAAATCCATGAGGATCAGACGATGCAGCTTCTCGTGATGCCACCAGAAGATATCATCATCAAAGCGATCCATGTTTTCGTCTGCAAAAGAGGTTGGCAAAGATTTATCCCCCAACCAGATCGGCTTGAAAATAGCTGTGCAGGGACTGGCAGATGCTGTTGCCCAGAAAGTATGCTGGTTCCCAGCCAAGTGAGCCACCAGGGAAGCAGTGGTTTGAGCAGCCTGTCGAGCGGGGCTGGCACCAGCATGGGCACAGACATGTTCCATGAGAAAATGAGTGTCAGGCCGATAGTCATCACTGCCATGATCCCTCAAATGAGCAAAGGCGTCTGTAACAGAATATGATTTCTGACGTAATAGCTCATGAGAACGACCCTGCCTCGTCCGGCAAGCTGAAAATTTGGTATAGAATTTATCCGAATAGCAGTTGGCGAAGTGAAATTCGGACTTTTTTTTGATCCAGCCTTTCTCAAGCGCGTTGTAGATCAGATCTTCATGCATCAGATCAAAATCTGAACCTATGGTGAGGCCGTTACTGATGGCGTAGTAATCCTCAACCTTTTTAGCAACCCATAAATGACCGGCTGTTTCTAAAACCCAGGCCTCCTGGGGATCGGCGATGAGAAAGCTGTTATGATAGTAAAAGGCCTTATTTCGGTAGCCACCGTTGCCACCCTGACCATATTTTTCCAATAACTCAGTTATAGTATCCAGAGCTCCCCGCGCTGTACTCCGGCGCTCCAGAGCAAGACGGAGCAGATCCATACCGGTCAGACCGCCTTCTTTCTCCAGGGGCATCTTGGTCCAGACCGCTTCATTTCCAATGACGACACCCCGTTCATTGGCACCGATCTCCGCACCCCACATCCAGAAAGGACGACTGATCAGCAGACCCAGGGTTTCCTCAACCTGAGGAATACTGATGTAGGTGCAATCCACTTCTTCACCGGGGTCATGCCGGCATCCCAGGCGATGCTCTAATAATTGGACCTCGGAAGCCTCCCGGTCACTGTTCTTTCCGAAGATCATACTCCCATCCTTGGTTACAGAGGGTAGCGCTACAAAAGTATCACACATAAAAAAATTCTCCTGCCACTAAAACACAAAGGCACAAAGTTCCATAAAGCATTGTTAAGTCATTCTCTTCTTCTTTATCAGTATCAATCTGCGCAAATCTGCAGCTAAAAACAAATCGCTACTAACGCTTGATCTTACCAGGCAGCACAAACTCATAACGCTGTCTCAGTAATTTGGTTTTTATAAAGCGGTCAAGCCGTCGGAGGCCGAGAAACAAACTCCAGATCAACTTATCTTCTTTATAATAAGCCTCGATCTGCTTTTTATCCAGAGCTTCCATGTGCTCTTCTGTAGCCGTATTAATGATACTGATCCACGGCTCAACTAACCCGGGTTGTTGTTCTTTATAAAGATTGGCGATCAGATCCGTGTAAACCAGACCGCGGTCATAATAACGATTCATCACATCGTCCAGGAATTGCCAACGAATGAGCCACCGTAGAAAGGAGGGAGCGCTCTGGATCAAAAGTTCCGGGTCCAGTACCTCTTGACCATTTTCATGCATAAGCGGTGTGCTGGTATCGATGAAGAATAATTCACCTGATTCAAGCAGAACCCAATTAGAGAGCTGACCGTCAATGGCCAGCTTCAACTCAGGTGCCTGTTCAGCATTGTAAGTCCAGACCTTCTCGATCTCTTCCACGATCAGTTGAGCCATTTTAGAGATGAAAGCGGGTGATTCTGTATGGATCAACTTGTGGCAAAAACGCTCCGGAGGCAACTGCTTCTGCAGAATGTACAGGACGATAATATCCCCGTGACCGTTCACATACATCGTTGTATCTTCAGGAACCAATAACCCAGCTGCCCGGAGTCTCTCCACATAGTGATGGTAGTCTCCGGCATATTTTTCAGCCGCTGAAACAGACTTAAAAAGGGGCATCCGTTTCGCAGCCAGATCAGGATCACTCTGAAGCTGCAGGACGGTAGATATCTCACCATAGCCCAATATCTTACAGGGAATCGCGGATGCCTCAAGATTCAGTGGATCCAGACCGCTTTCAAAATTTTGTAGAAGCTCCCTGGTTAGTTTCATGAAGATTCCCCATTCTTTTTTGAAAATCGTTTCAAGAGTGGTCCAGTCTTCTCTTTGGCAACCAAAGCAGCCCGCAGTTTACGAGCCGAATTCAAAGCCCGATCCAGTTTATCCATAACCAGATCGATCTCCTCATCAGTGATGGTCAGGGGGAGAAGAAACTGACAAACTGATGGATCATTATTAGCATAAACAATAAGCAGATCTTGATCGTAGGCTGCCTTTGTCAAAGCCGGACCGGCATAGTTGTCTCTAAGCTCCAGGCCAATCATCAGACCTGACTGGCGGATCCCTGTGAAGAATTTCGGATACTTCTTTCGGAGTTTATCCAGGCCGTTTCGAACCTTCTGTCCAGCCAGTTCTACACGTTTCAGGAAATTGTCATCCGAGGAAATGCTCATGACTTTTTGGCCAACGCGACAGCCCAATTCAGAGCCGCCAAATGTAGAAATATGAATAAAGGGATCTTTTTTGAAAATAGCATCCAGGTTTTCCCGGATGATGGTGGCCGCTATGGGATAGATTCCGCCTGAAAGTCCTTTGCCGATAACCACCATGTCAGGGGTGATACCAGCATGTTCAAAAGCCCAGAGTTTTCCCGTACGTCCCAACCCGGTCTGAACCTCGTCCATGATGAGCAATGTCCCGTTTTGGTCGCAGAGTGCTCGAACCCGCTCCAGATAGCCTGGTTCAGGCATGACCATCCCCAGAGTGGCAGGAATGGTTTCCAGGATCACAGCAGCGACTTGATCATCCAGGGCGGCTTCCAAAGCATCAAGTTTGTTAAAGGGTACCTGTTGCATGTCTGCCAACCCGATTCCAAAGGGTTCTCGATACTGGGCATCACCTACTGAAAGAGCCAGGCCAGTATGACCATGGTACCCTCCGTTAGCTGAAATAATTCGGGAACGTCCAGTATGACCCAACGCTAATTTCAAGGCCAGGTCAATGGCTTCTCCACCACCTACTCCAAAAATGCACACGCTCAGATCACCAGGCATGCTGTCAGTTATTTGTTTAGCCAGAACAGCTCGTTCCTGACTCATAAGGTGATGGTTACCTATATCCAAATCATCCAGAGCAGATCTCAGAGTCGCTATAATCTCAGGATGACGATGCCCCAGATTAAAAACCCCTCCATTGGAATGACAGTTGAAGAGCTGCTTTCCGCCATCAATGTCATCAAGCCAGGAGCCTTCCCGATGCCCCATGACAAAATCCATCCCGTATTTCGTATAAAATGCCGCTTTACCTGCGGAAACGTGGGCTGTAAAGTCGTTGATGATCGATTGCTTATCCATAAATTGATTCCCCTCGCCTAAAAAGCATAGATACGAATACCACTCAATGGGCACGAATTCACTCGAATATTTTTGCTAACCCCTATAATCATGCTGTTTATTGTTGTGTTTATTCGTCGATTTTGTGCAATTTGTGTTGAGAAATCAATGAATTTTAATAGTTCCAATAAAGCGTAACAAAATGACGTGGTCCCAAGTTATGATCTGCCTGATAAACGGTATAGCCAAAAGTAAAATTGATCCAGGCAGCCGTAAATCCGACCGAAGGATGAATAGTGGTTGTGGGTTCAGTTGCTTCCATCTGCACGCCAGCCATTAGTCCGAAA